>CALAIJ010000115.1 GCA_937923365.1 uncultured Sulfitobacter sp. | reverse complement strand
GGTACAGCGGACAACAAGGGCCAGCATCTGATCAATCTGGCCGCCATGGAACAGGTAGCCGCCGCACGCGGCAGTCTGGGGTTCAACGCCACATGGGTGTTCGAGACAGGCGAAGAGACAGGCTCCCCCGGGTTGGCGGCGTTGTTCGAGGCCGAAAAGGCCAACCTCAAGGCAGATGTGCTGATCGCTTCGGACGGACCACGCCTGCGCCCTGATACGCCTACGCTTTTTCTGGGCGCGCGCGGGGCGCTCAACTTCCGGCTTGAGGTGAACTTGCGCGATGGTGCGCATCATTCCGGCAACTGGGGGGGCCTGCTGGCGGACCCCGCAGTGATCCTTGCCCATGCGCTGGCCACCCTTACCGATGCCCGTGGCCAGATTGCCTTGCCTGAATGGCGCCCCACCAGCCTGACCGACGACATACGCGCAGCCATGCGCGATCTGCCCATCGAAGATGCCTCCGGCCCGCAGATCGATGCCGATTGGGGCGAAGAAACACTCACCCCTGCCGAGCGCGCCTTTGGCTGGAACAGCTTTGCGGTGCTGGCGATGGAGGCAGGCACGCCCGCTGCTCCGATGAACGCCATTGCAGGCCATGCCCATGCCACCTGCCAGCTGCGCTTTGTGGTGGGAACGCAGGCGGATGATATCCTGCCCGCCCTGCGCCGCCATCTGGACACTCAGGGTTTTGACGCAGTGGCGATTGTCGCTGAGCATGGCGTGGACTTTGCCGCAACCCGCCAGCCGCCCGACCACCCTTGGGTGCAACGCGTGGCCGCATCCCTGACGCAAACGACGGGCAAGGCCCCGCATATCCTTCCTAATCTGGCCGGATCACTCCCAAATGCCTGCTTTACGGACATTCTGTGTCTGCCAACGGTCTGGGTGCCGCATTCCTACCGCGGGTGCAGCCAGCACGCGCCGGATGAGCACATGCTCGCAAGTCTCGCCCGCGAAGGTTTGCAAATGATGACAGGCCTTTGGTGGGATATTGGTGCAGGCTAGGGTCAGGACCCTAGGGCCTACTCCAACGCCTCCATCACCTCGTCTGAGGCCTCGAAGTTGGCCGTAACGCGCTGCACATCGTCGTCGTCCTCTAGCGCATCGATCAGCTTCATCAGCTTTTGCATCGCCTCGAGGTCCATCTCGGTGGTGGTGGTGGGGCGCCAGATCAGCTTGGTGCTGTCGCTCTCGCCCAGTTCAGCCTCAAGGGCGGTGGACACTTCGTTTAGGTCGGTATCGGCGCAATAGATCGTATGCCCGTCCTCGGAGCTTTCCACATCCTCGGCCCCTGCCTCGATCGCGGCCATCATGACTGTATCGGCATCCCCTGCGTCAGCGGGATATGTCACCTCGCCTTTGCGGTCGAACATGAAGCCGACGCTGCCCGTCTCGCCCAGATTGCCGCCGTTCTTGGTGAAGGTGGACCGCACGGTAGAGGCCGTCCGGTTGCGGTTGTCCGTCATCGTCTCGACAATGACCGCGACGCCGTTGGGGCCATACCCCTCATAGCGGATTTCTTCATAGTCCTCCGCGTCGCCTCCGACAGCTTTCTTGATGGCGCGGTCGATGTTGTCCTTGGGCATGGACGCCTGCTTGGCCTCCTTGACCGCCAGCCGCAAACGCGGGTTCTTGTCGGGGTCGGGGTCGCCCATCTTGGCCGCGACCGTGATCTCTTTGGAGAACTTGGAAAACATCTTCGAGCGCAACTTGTCCTGACGCCCCTTGCGGTGCTGGATATTTGCCCATTTGGAATGGCCGGCCATGGTCTACCTCGTTTTCGACTGTGTTGGAGGAACCTATAGTCCAGCCTCCCGTGCCAAACAAGACGCCCCCAGGCTTCCTATAGGTTCAAAAGGCCCCGGAGGTGCAGAGCCAGACAGCCGCCAGCAGCTTGCGTCAAAAACTTCCCCCCTTTGCAGCCCTTCACACCTGCCCCAATTCCAAGCTACACGTTCTGCATGACACAAGATCAAATCATCCTCTTCGCCCTCTTCGGATCCGTTTTCGGCCTGCTGCTGTGGGGGCGTTTCAGGTATGATATCGTGGCATTCTCCGCCCTGATGGCGGGCGTCGTGCTGGGCGTCGTGGACAGCAAGAACGCCTTTGACGGCTTTGGGCATCCTGCCACGCTGGTGGTGGCCCTTGTGCTGGTGGTGTCGGCGGGGCTTGTCCGCTCGGGGGCTGTGTTGCTGATCACACGCACGCTGGTGGATGCCTCCCGCTCCCTTGGTGCGCATATCACGTTGATGGGGGCGGTAGGCGGCATCCTGTCTGCGTTCATGAACAACGTGGCCGCCCTTGCCCTGCTGATGCCGGTCGACATTCAAACCGCGCGCAAGGCGGGCCGCCAGCCGGGCCTGTCGCTGATGCCGCTCAGCTTTGCCACGATTCTTGGCGGCATGGTGACACTGATCGGCACGCCGCCCAACATCATCATCGCCTCCATCCGGCAGGAAAGTCTGGGCGAGCCTTTCAGAATGTTCGATTTCGCGCCTGTAGGAGGCATCGCCGCCATTGCCGGTCTGGCCTTTGTCGCACTTGTCGGCTGGCGGCTTATTCCATCACGTGAAGATGCCACGCTAAGTAGCGAAGATATCTCACAATATATCGCTGAGCTTGTGGTGCCTGAAGGCTCCAAACTGATCGGCAAACGGGTGTATGAACTGTATCCCGAGGGTGACAAATCCGATGTCATGATCCTTGGCCTGATGCGGGACGGCAAGCGCAAGTACGGCCAGGCCAGCAATGCAGCCTTGCGCGCTGGCGATGCGCTGGTTCTTGAGGCGACACCCGACGCGCTTGATGAATTCCGCGCGACCTTGAACCTTGCCCTGTCGGACGGTGACCGTGAAGAACGCTTGAAGGCAGGCGGCGACGGCGTTGAAATCATTGAGGTTGTGGTCTCAGAGAATTCACGCCTGAATGGCCGCACAGTACAGTCCGTGGGCCTTGCATGGCGGCAACGCACGGTGCTTCTTGGCATCTCGCGCCAAGGCCGCAAGATCACCTCGCAACTGCGTAGCACGGAGTTGAAAGCAGGCGACATCCTGTTGCTGCTTGTACCGCGCGATACGGTTTCGCATGTGACGGACTGGCTGGGCGTTCTGCCGCTGGCGGATCGCGGGTTGGCCGTGACAGAAAACTCCAAAGTCTGGCTGGCCATTGGCCTCTTCGCCGCAGCGGTGGCCGCCGCAAGCGTGGGTCTGATCTATCTGCCGATTGCGCTGGGGATGGTAGTGGTTGCCTATGTCCTGGCCAAGATTGTGCCCTTGTCTGAACTCTACACACATATCGAATGGCCCGTGGTGGTCCTCTTGGGCTCGATGATCCCGCTGGGGGCGGCGCTGGAGACCTCTGGTGGTACGGAACTGATCGCGGGCGCTCTGGTGGGCCTGACCGAAGGCTTGGCACCGTGGATCGTCCTGACTGTCCTGATGATCGTGACGATGACCCTCTCGGATGTGCTGAACAACACGGCAACGACCATTGTGGCCGCGCCTGTGGGCATCCAGATGGCGCAGACGTTGAACGTGAACCCCGACCCCTTCCTGATGGCGGTGGCGGTGGCTGCCTCCAGCGCCTTCCTGACGCCCATCGGGCACAAGAACAACACGTTGATCCTTGGCCCCGGCGGCTACAGTTTTGGCGACTACTGGCGCATGGGCCTGCCGCTGGAGATCATTGTGGTTGCGGTCTCGATCCCCGCGATTCTGGTGTTCTGGCCGTTGTAGCCCTCCTCCCTTTTTCTGACCTTAACTCTTCCCGGGAAGTTTGAAGGGCAGCGCCCTTCATTTGGCTTGCCACTGGGCAAGCCAACCTTCTACGCTTGGTCCAAACGGGGGGGCGCAAGATGGACATTCTGATCAATGTGGTACTGCCACTGTCGCTGGCGGTGATCATGCTTTCGCTCGGCATTGGCTTGACGTTATCCGATTTCGCCCGCGTGGCCCGGCGCCCCAAGGCTTTCGCGATCGGCTTTCTGGCGCAGGTCATACTGGTGCCACTTGCGGCCTACATCGTGGTCACAACCCTGGGCCTGCCCGGAGAATTGGCCGTTGGCTTCATGCTCATCAGCTTTTGCCCGGGCGGTGTGACCACCAACATCATCACGAAGCTGGCAAGAGGCGATGTGGCCCTGTCGGTTTCGCTGACCGCCGTTGTCTCGGTCCTCAGCATCCTGACGGTGCCGGTTCTGGTGGCTTGGGCCGTTACCACCTTCATGAAAGAAAATGCGCCTGACGTCTCTGTGACCTCACTGGCCTTTGCGATGTTCCTGATCACCACCCTGCCCGTGGCCATCGGAGTAACCATCCGCCATCTGTCGCCGCGCACCGCAGACCGGATTGAGCCCGTTTTATCAATGCTTGCCACCCTTCTTTTCGCGGTAATCGTGGTCGCGGCGGTCGCGGGTAACTGGCGCTTCTTTATCGAGAACCTCAGCACCCTTGGCCCTGCGCTGATCGCTCTTAATCTGGCCCTGATGCTGGTGGGACTAGCGCTGGCGGCTCTTGCGGGGCTGGCTTGGGAAACGGCCAAGACGGTCTCGATCGAAACGGGCATCCAGAACGCCACCCTTGGCATCACACTGGCCGCGCTGATTTCAGGTCAGACCGAAGGGTTCAGCACCATGGCCCTGCCCTCGGCGGTCTACGGCGTGACGATGTATCTGGTGGCCCTGCCCTTTGTGGCATGGTTTCGCCGCAGTTGATGGGGCAGACGCACCCGTAAGGTGGCCTTCCAGGCCACCCCCCCTACCAGATTAGCGGAATAACCGCAGAGGCCAGCAGCGACATCGACAGGTTCAGCGGCAGACCCACCTTGATGAAGTCGGTGAACTTGTATCCGCCGGGGCCATAGACCAGCGTATTGGTCTGGTACCCGATGGGCGTGGCAAATGCACAGGACGCGGCAATCATGACAGCCACCACCAAGGGCCGCGCATCCAGCCCAAGGGCTGCGGCCAGCGAAATGGCGATGGGCGTCATGATGACCGCCACGGCATTGTTGGAAACGATCTCGGTCAGCACGGTCGTCAGCAAGAACACGCAGAAGATCACCAACCCCAAGGGCAATGTACTCAGCGTGGGCGCGATTGCGTCCACAATCAGCGCAATGGCCCCCGAATTCTGCAGGGCGGCCCCCACTGCAAGCATGGAAAAGATCAACGCCAGCAAGCGCCCATCGACAAAAGAGAAGGCCTCTTCCGCGTCGATACAGCCTGTGACCAGGATCACAGCAACGGCAATCACGGCCAGCATCAGAATGGGCGCCACATTCAGCGCGGCAAGGATGACGATCCCCAGCAAGGCCGCAATGGCGATGGGCGCATGGCTGCGCCGGTAAGCCCGCCCCGAGGGCTGGCTGACGTCGACCATATCCATGTCATTGGACAGGCGTGCGATGTCCTCGGCCCCGCCTTCCAGCAGCAGTGTATCCCCGACCTTGACGATCAGGTCATCCAGCTGACGCCCGATATTCTGGTTCCGGCGGTGCGCGGCCAGCGTATAAACCCCGTAGCGCCGCCGCAGTCGCATGGACCCCAGCGAGCGTCCGACCATCTTGCATCCCGGTGTGATCAGCACCTCGACAGTCGTGGTCTCCACCGACGAGACTTCATCGACGGGGCGCAGGTCCTTGCTGGATTGCAGCCCCAGCAGTTCCGTCATCTCGGTGCGCAGAACAACACGGTCGCCGCGTTCCAGAGTGGCGCCTTTCAGCGCACGCCGCAAAGACATGTCACCGCGCACCAGATCAACCAGCCGCACGCCGTCGCGCTTGAACAGGGTCACATCGGTGACATCCTGCCCGATCAGGTTGGACCCGGCGGGGATCACGGCCTCAGTAAAGAACTTCTTTTTCTTGCCGTCCCCGCCCAGCATGGTGGCCATGCTGTCGCGTTCGGGCAGCAGTTTGCGCCCGAAAAGCGCCATGTAGGTCAGCCCCCAGGCGCAAACGACCAGACCGATGGGCAGGATCTCGAAAATGCCGAAAGGTTCCATCCCCTGCGCGCGCGCAACCCCGTCCACCAGCAGGTTGGTGGATGTGCCCAGCAGCGTCAGCGACCCGCCCATGATCGCCGCATAACTCAGCGGGATCAGCAGCTTGGAGGCTTTGGTCCCCAGTGTCTTGGAAAGCTGCACCACGACAGGGATCATCACCACCACGACGGGCGTGTTGTTCATGATCGCACTGGCGCCCATGACCGACAGGATCACGCCAATGACGGCAGCGCGGGGATTGGTGCGGGCATAGCGCTCTGCCAGACGGGTCAGCACATCCAGCGCGCCCGTACGCACCAGCCCGCCCATCACAATGAACATGGCCGCAATGGTCCAGGGTGCCGAATTGGACAGCACCATCTGCGCATCGGCATAAGGCAAAACGCCCAGCGCCAGCATCAGCGCCGCCCCCAGCAGGGCGACAACTTCTGTGGGATAGCTTTCGCGCACGAACAACACGAACATCACCAGCACAACAGCCAGAGTGATCAGCGCCGTGACCGTGTCAGATAGGTTGAGATAGCTCAGCATCAGCCCTGCCCTCTTGGTTGCCTACAGCTTTGCCCGCGCCTGCGCGTCACGACAAGACCCGATCAGTCTTTCGGCACCGCACCGCCACGTGGCTGCACCAGATACATGCCCAGAAACATCGCAGCGAGCGCGATCCAAAGCGTGGCGGCATAAGCCTCTGACAAGATCAGATAGGCCCAAAGCAGGCCAAAGCCCGTCACAATGTAGCTGACCTGCGATGTAAACACAGGCCCCGTGCGGGTGACCAGCCAAACGTAGGTGGCATAGACCATTACATGCACCACAGAGCCCACGATATGCGCCTGCTGCGCTACTGGCAGCGGCCAGACGGGCGCAATGTAGTGGCCCGACAGCAGCATCAGCGGCGTGATGATGACCAGCCCCAAAAGGGACGAGCCCAGCATGACCTGAAACGGATCAAGGCCCGCGGTGCCCCACTTGGCCACGTAGTTGCCCTCAAAAGCGTAAAACAGCGCTGCGATCAGATAGATGGCGGCCCAAAAGACCGGAACCTCCTGACCCAGATCGACATTGGGCGCGATGATGATCAGCACCCCAATCAGCCCGACGATCAGCCCGATCAGGCGGCGGAACGCAAAGCGGTCATTGCCCATCATCAGTGCGATGGCGAAGGAGAACATCGGAATGACACTCAGCAACAGCGACATGATGCCCGAAGGCAGATGCACTGCCGCCTGAAAGGAGGCCGTATTGGGAATGATGGTCCCGATCATGGCGATGATGACGTAAAGCCGCAGCGTGGCCCCCGTCCAGGGCAACCGCGTGCCGCGCACACGGCAGATAAGCCCCATCAGCAAACTGCCGATAATCAATTGCCAGAACACCAGACCGAAATGACCATATCCAGTGCTGACCGCCATCTTAGACATGGGCTGCGTCAGGCCCCAGCCCGCGCCCATGGCCACCAGACAGGCGGTATAAAAGATCGTCTGGCGTGCGCTCAAGGGGCGCTGGCCTGAAGCACGCCACCTTGCCGGATCGGCTGAATCCGGGTGGCGCGGCCTGTTCTGTCATCGGTCTCGATGTAGACACCCGACAGGGTCGCTTCTTCGTTGGCGGGGGTGAAGCGTTCCTTGGGCATGCCGGTGATGAAGCGGCGCATCGGCTCGGTCTTTTCCATGCCGATGACGGAATTGTAGTCGCCGCACATGCCCGCATCGGTCAGATAGGCCGTCCCGCCGGGCAGGATCATCGCGTCCGATGTCGGCACATGGGTG
>CALAIJ010000114.1 GCA_937923365.1 uncultured Sulfitobacter sp. | reverse complement strand
CTGTCCCAACCTGGCAGATCATCAGGCGAGGGCTTCCACAAAACAAAGTCCATTGGGTTGCGTTTGTAAGGGGCTACTTCGACCCGCGCGCCTGCGATCATATCATCCACAGACCGACCGGATAGCGCCCCATACGCCTTGTAGCTCTCAACGGCGAACAAAGCATGGCCTTCAGCGGCATAAGCATGCCCCTTGGCGATCAGGTCTTCGATCATTGTGATCATCTGCTGGATAAACGCGGTTGCCCGCGGCTCACGGTCAGGGCGCATGGCACCCAATGCGTCCATATCTTCGTGATACCACTGGATCGTCTCATCTGCGCGGCTGGCAATCAGCGCCTCAAGCGTGCCTTCTGCTCCTGCCGCTTTGCGCTTTTGTGCGGTCTCGTTAATGCGGTCATCAACATCGGTGAAGTTGCGCACATAGGTGACATGATCCGCGCCATAGACATGCCGCAACAAGCGGTAGAGCACATCAAACACCAGCACAGGCCGCCCGTTCCCAAGATGGGCGCGGTCGTACACCGTAGGGCCACAGACATACATGCGTACGTCTTTCGCGTCCAAAGGCGTGAACGCCTCTTTCCTGCGGGTCTTGGTGTTATACAGCGTTATATCAGTCATCAGTCGTCCTCACGCAGTCGCCCTGCGGGGATGTCATATCTTTCACGTAATGAAAACAAGAACACGCCCGCGAGAAATCCTCAGCAGGTAATGCAGCACTCAATGCAAATTATCGTGTTCATTCCATAGACCTACCACCCCCGCGCCAAAACGCCAAGCCTCAAGATCAAGCCCCTCCCCCCTCTTTTTCTGGCCATAACATTCCCGGGGCTCCGGGGCAGAGCCCCGAACAACGGGAGATTGACGAATCGCGCGCCCTCTGTGTCCTTGGCACCCAACAAGCCAAAGGAAGACGCTATGCATATCTCGAACCGGATTACGGGGCTTTTGGGCGGCGATGGCGATGGCTGGGAAGTGTTCAATCGCGCGCGGGGCATGATTGCGGAGGGTGTTGCCGTGACAGAACTGACCATTGGCGAGCATGACATCCGCACGGCGGCCCCCATTCTGCAAGACATGCACCGCGCGGCAATGTCGGGGCATACGGGCTATGCCTCTGTGCCGGGCACGGCCCAGTTGCGCCGCGTGATCGCCGAGCGGGTGATGGAACGCACTGGCGTGCCCACAACGCTGGACAATGTGCTGATCACCCCCGGAGGACAATCCGCGCTGTTTGCAGCACATGTGGCGGTCTGTGATCCGGGCGATACCGCCCTTTACCTTGACCCGTACTACGCGACCTATCCGGGCACGTTGCGCGGCGCTTCTGCGGTGGCAAAGCGGATCCAGACCCGCGCCGAGGATGCCTTCCAGCCGCGCGCACAGGACATTGCCGCTGCGGCCAAGGGAGCGACCTGCCTTCTGATCAACTCTCCGAACAACCCGACCGGCGTGGTCTATTCCCGCGCCACGATGGACGGCATCGCAGAGGTCTGCAAAGCCAATGACCTGTGGCTGATCTCGGACGAGGTCTATGACACTCAGGTCTGGGAAGGCGAACACATCAGCCCTCGCGCCCTGCCGGATATGGCAGAGCGCACACTTGTGGTGGGCTCCATGTCGAAATCCCATGCCATGACAGGCTCGCGCTGTGGCTGGGTGGTGGGCCCCGAGGCAGTGATCGAACACCTGATCAACCTGGCAACCCACACGACCTATGGCGTGCCGGGGTTCATTCAGGACGCCGCCGTCTTTGCCCTGGCGCAGGGGGCGCCTTTCGAAGAAGAAATCGCCGCCCCTTTCCGCCGCCGTCGTACACTGGCCCAAGAGGTGCTGGCGAAACAGAACGCTGTCGCTTTGGTGCCTGCTCAGGGGGCGATGTACCTGATGCTGGATGTGCGCAGCACAGGCATGAGCGGCGAGGCGTTTGCAAACGCGCTGCTGGACGCCCACCACATTGCTGTCATGCCCGGAGAGAGCTTTGGCACCGCCGCGGCAGGCCATATCCGCGTCGCCATGACGATCGAGGACGCCGCCTTTCGCGACGCCCTCGAAACCTTGTGTGCCTT
Organism: uncultured Sulfitobacter sp.; assembly: GCA_937923365.1. Classification (GTDB taxonomy): domain Bacteria; phylum Pseudomonadota; class Alphaproteobacteria; order Rhodobacterales; family Rhodobacteraceae; genus Sulfitobacter. The sequence goes on along the minus strand of CALAIJ010000114.1, from coordinate 573 downwards.
TGCGGAAAGCCTGGCCGCCTAGGGTCCTGACCCTAGAAGCGAATACCACCACGGATATTGAACGTCGTGACGTCCAGATCAGCGCCTGCTGTGCCCCCTATGTCGGAAAAGCGGTGGTCCAGCACTTCGGCGCCAATGGTGTAGCGCTCTGTCACTTTGTAGGTGACGCCAAGGCCATAGAACGCGCCGGTCTCGGTCCCGACTGACGTGTCAGCACTTGCCGCGCCCGCTGTGGCATAGATCAGCGTGCTGCCAAGGTCATAGCCGCCCTTGAACTTCAGCCGCGCCACATCGTCGATATTGGCCGCCCCGCCGTTCAGATCGATGTCGGTTTTGTCATAGTCGATCTCGGCACCCAGCACATAGTCGCCAAGGTCGAAGTCGTAACCTGCGTGCAGACCGTAGGTCTTGGCGTTCCCGTCAAGGCCCGCGTCCCCGCCCGCGTCGGCGGTGCCGAACTGCAGACCGCCGTAAAATCCGGTCCAGTCGGTTGTCTGCGCAAAGGTCAGCGGCTCCACCGGTGCAGGTACGGGGGCGGCCTCCACGTTGCCGGCGTGGGCAGCAGTGCCCAAA
>CALAIJ010000113.1 GCA_937923365.1 uncultured Sulfitobacter sp. | reverse complement strand
GCGGCATCCGCCCCAGAAGAAGTGGTGGCCGAAGCCCAAGCCAATCTGGACGCACGGCAGGAAGAGGCAGACCAGCTACAGGCAGCCTTGGATCGTCTCGCCGAGATGGGGTAGCCGTCTTCTGGGTCTTGTCCGCAGTCCAGGCGGGGACGCGAAGATCGTCCGTTTGGAAGGCCCCGTCTGTTTCAGGCGGGGCTCCCCTTTTGGGTCACTTGAAAACCGCTGGGCGTTTGCCGAATTCGGCAGCAATGACTTCCATTTGGTGCGGCTTGCCGATCAGATCAGATTGCGCGCGGGATTCGGCGTCAAGCACCGTGGCATCATCCGCAGTTTCCGCCACAGCGATCAGGGCTTTGGCGGCTTTGATGGCAGAGGGGCTTTTGCCCGCGATCACGGTAGCCAATTCCATGGCACGCTCCAGCGGCGTTTCTGACAGTTCTGTCACCAAGCCCCAGTTTTCCGCCTGCGGCGCCGCGATCTGCTCTGCCGTGTAGGTCAGGCGCCGTAGCACGTCCGTGCGCACGAGGCGGGGCAGCAAAACCATACCGCCCATGTCGGGGACAATGCCCCATTTCATCTCCATCACGGCCAGTTTGGTGTCGGGATGGGCAATACGGATATCCGCGCCCAGCGCCAGTTGCATGCCAGCACCAAAGCACACGCCATGCAGGGCTGCGATCACAGGCACCTCCAGCCGGGCCCAGATCATCGCCACTTCCTGCCATTGATTGGTGGTCCCGTCACCGTGTGTGCGGGGCATCAACAGCTCGGCAGGGTCTTTGCCGATCATCCCCGACAGGCCCGTGATGTCAATGCCTGCGCAAAACCCTTTGCCCTCGCCCGAGAGCACGACAACACGCGCGTCAGAGGCCGCAACTTCTTGGCCAGCGGCGATAATCGCGTCGATCATGTCCTGATCCACCGCGTTCATCTTGTCGCTGCGGGTCAGGCAGACATGGGCGATGTGGTTCTCGTAAGTGATTGTGACGCGGCTCATCATGCTCTCCTGCAGGTGCAAGGGCATATCAGCGCAAATGCACGGCCAAAGCCAGTGCTACGTCACGGCATATTCAGGGGACGATACGTTCAACCGCGCGCATCATGCCAAGGCCCTTGTCGTAGACCAGCGTCAGAATGCGCCGCCCGCCCACTTTGCCGGCCACGCTTGGCAGCACCCGTACGGCACCTGCGGCGGCGGTTACGGCAATAAATCCACGGCGGGTCAAATTGGCCATTGAGGGTCCTCCTAGTTGCGAACCATTCTCATATAGGCACTCAAAGACCCTTTGCCAACCCTTGCCCCGCTGCAAAGCCAAGCCTATCAAAGAGCCCATGACAGATTTTCGCTTTACCCCGCTTGCCAAAACCCTGCCCGCCACCGTGCCTTTTGTGGGTCCCGAAACGCAGGAACGCCTGCTGGGCCAACCGTTCAAAGCGCGCCTTGGGGCAAATGAAAACGTCTTTGGCCCTTCGCCCGCGGCCATCACCGCCATGGCAGAGGCAGGCCACTGGATGTACGGCGACCCCGAAAGCCACGCCTTGCGCAGTGCCATTGCGGCGCATCACGATACGACCCCAGATCATGTGGTTGTGGGGGAAGGGATCGACGGCCTATTGGGCTATCTGGTGCGATTGTTCATCAGCGGTGCTCAGGACAATGTTGTAACCTCGGACGGCGCCTACCCGACCTTCAACTACCATGTCGCGGGCTTTGGCGGCACGCTGCACAAGGTGCCTTATGCGGACGATCACGAATCCCCCAGCCTGCTTTTTGCAAAAGCCGCAGAGGTGGATGCCAAGCTCGTCTATCTCGCCAATCCGGACAATCCGATGGGCAGCCACCATTCCGGCGCAGACCTGTTGGCCGCCATGGATGCACTGCCTGCACAGACTGTACTGGTCCTGGACGAGGCTTACGTGGACACCGCCCCCGAAGGCACTGCATTGCCCGTCACCCCCGACGACCCGCGCGTCATTCGGATGCGCACATTCTCCAAAGCATATGGCATGGCGGGTGCGCGGGTGGGCTATGCCATCGGCCACCCCGATCTGATCGGGTCCTTCCACAAAGTACGCAACCATTTCAGCATGAACCGGGCCGCACAGGCCGGCGCGCTGGCGGCCCTTGCCGATCAGGCCTATCTGTCAGAAGTGACCGCCAGGATCAACGCTTCGCGCGATGAGATCGCGCGCATTGCCCGCGATCACGGCCTGTCGCCGCTGCCCTCGGCTGCCAATTTCGTGACCATTGATTGCGGACAGGACGGTGCCTTTGCCAAGCGCGTGCTGGACGGTTTGGTGTCTCGAGGGATTTTCGTACGGATGCCCTTTGTCGCACCGCAAAACCGCTGCATCCGGATCAGTTGCGGCACAGCGCAGGATCTGGCTGCATTCGAAGCCGCCCTGCCCGGTGCGCTGGCCGACGCCAGGGTCGGTTGAGACGGAGGCCCCCTTGCGAGACACCACCGACAGACCCGCTGCACCCAATTACACCAACGCCTGCATTGTGATGTTCGGCGTCAATCTGACATGGATGTTGTTTGTGATCTGGGCGATCTGGGGCTTACTTGCCGTCGCCGCAACAGGTTGGCTGGCCGCCCGCCTGATCGACCGGATCGAGCGCCATCGCAGCAGCTGACCCGTCTGCGATGACCTGAGCCGCCGCATCCAGCGCACCCGCCCCGCGGTCGATGCCCAAGGCGGACAGGCCTGCCTCAATCCCCCCCAGTAGCCCCATGATCATATGCCCGTTCACGTGGCCCATATGGCCAAGGCGGAAGAACCCGTGCCACGCCGGATCAGATGGCGCGGCCATCCCCAGACCGATGCCCAGCGTCAGGCCCAGATGATCCTGGGTCCATTCGCGCAGCGCCGTGGCCT
>CALAIJ010000112.1 GCA_937923365.1 uncultured Sulfitobacter sp. | reverse complement strand
CCACGCCCCAGATCATCACGTCGCCCAGCGCGATAAGGGCCACCAGCAACCCGATGCGCCAGTTCTGCGGCACGCCTGTCTGTGGCGCATTGCGCCCCTTCTGCGCAGGCGACGGACCGCTGAGCCACCAGCCGTCGCGCTGCATTGCCAACGGTACACCCCGAACCAGAAACGTCTTCATTGTTATGCCCCTCTTTTGCATGTGTGTTGCGTCCGGTATGGGCATCCCCGGTGCAGAGCCTGCGCGGCGTTTGTGCAGTTTTTGCGCAATTGACGCCCCAAGCTGCGCAAGCACCTTTGCTTGCCAAGACAGGGCCTGCATGCGAGTTTGACTGCCTGAGACGATGCAAAGGTGCGCCCCATGTCCACATTGACCCCTGATCCGACGACCCTGCATGCCGCGCACCTGCCGCAGGTGACGGAACCGCGCAATCAAGGCATGCCGCTGGACATGGACTGGGTGCATTCTGTGCAGGCCAACACCTCTGCGATCGAGCGCCGTGCCGCTTCCCTGCCTGCCCGCCGCTCGGTCAAAAAGGCGCATCAGGCGGCCTGGCTTTTGCGGGCCGTGACCTGCATTGATCTGACGACGCTCTCGGGGGATGACACGGCACGCCGTGTGGGACGGCTGTGTGCCAAAGCGCGCCAGCCTGTGGCCCCTGCCCTGCTAGATGCGCTTGGCATGGCCCCGATCACCACAGGCGCTGTCTGCGTCTACCACGAGATGATCGCCCCTGCAGTCGCAGCCCTTGAAGGCACGAACATTCCCGTCGCTGCCGTCTCAACCGGCTTTCCTGCGGGCCTTACCCCGTTCGAGTTGCGCCTGCGGGAGATCGAGATGAGCGTGGCCGCAGGGGCCACCGAGATCGACATCGTCATCTCGCGCAGACATGCTTTGTCTGGTGACTGGCAAGCGCTCTATGACGAGATGAAAGCGATGCGCGCCGCCTGCGGTGCGGCCCACGTCAAAGCGATCCTTGCCACCGGCGAATTGGGATCACTACGCAACGTCGCACGCGCCAGTCTTGTGTGCATGATGGCCGGTGCAGACTTTATCAAGACCTCCACCGGCAAGGAAAGCGTGAACGCGACCCTGCCCGTCAGCCTTGTGATGATCCGCGCCATTCGCGACTACTATGACCGCACGGGGCTGCGTGTGGGCTACAAACCTGCGGGCGGGATTTCCAAGGCCAAGGACGCAATCACCTATCTGGCGCTGATGAAAGAGGAACTGGGGGATCGCTGGCTGATGCCCGACCTCTTCCGCTTTGGCGCGTCGTCGCTGCTCAATGACATTGAACGCCAGTTGGAACACCACGTGACGGGCACCTATTCGGCGGGCTACCGCCACGGGATGGGATGATCTGATGGCCATTATCTTCCATCTTTTGATGTGGCTTGGCTACGCCTTGCTGGTGGTGTTCCTTGTGCTTGCAACCTACCGGATCTTAACGGACCGCAACCTGCTGCGTTTCATGACTGTCGAAGAAGAAAGAGCATACGGGCCTCTCACAATAGGTGTCATCATTGCCCTACTCACCATCGGCTATTTCGGCCTTTCGTACCTCCAAGGGAGCCTCCTGTGACCGTATCAGAGATATTCGAGACCATGGACTATGGCACCGCCCCCGAAGGCGCCGGTGAAGCACTGGCATGGCTGGTCGATCAAGGCAGCCGTTTCGGGCATTTCATCGATGGCGCGTTCACAGAACCCCAAGATAGCTTCGAGGCCAAAAACCCCGCCAACGGCAACGTGCTGGCAACCCTCAGCCAAGCCACGCAAGCAGACGTGGATGCCGCGACGGCTGCTGCCCGCAAAGCCCAGCCCAAATGGGAGAGACTGGGCGGCCATGGCCGTGCCCGCGTGCTCTATGCCTTGGCCCGCCTGCTGCAAAAGCACGCACGGCTCTTTGCGGTGCTTGAAGTGCTCGACAACGGCAAGCCCATCCGCGAAGCGCGCGACATTGATGTGCCCCTCGCCCAGCGCCACTTTTACTACCATGCGGGCATGGCCCAGCTGATGGAAGCAGAACGGCCCGATGCTGTGGCCGTCGGCGTCTGTGGTCAGGTCATCCCGTGGAACTTCCCGCTGCTGATGTTGGCGTGGAAAGTGGCCCCCGCCTTGGCGATGGGCAACGCGGTTGTGCTGAAGCCTGCGGAATATACGTCACTGACGGCACTGTTGTTCGCCCAGATCTGCCAACAGGCGGGCGTGCCGAAAGGTGTTGTGAACATCGTCACGGGCGACGGTGCGGTGGGCGAAATGGTCGTGGCCGCTGAAGTGGACAAGGTGGCCTTTACCGGCTCCACCTCTGTGGGTCAGCGCATTCGCGAGGCGACGGCAGGCTCTGGCAAGGCACTGTCGCTGGAGCTGGGCGGCAAGTCCCCCTACATCGTGTTCGACGATGCTGATCTAGATTCAGCGGTTGAGGGCCTTGTCGATGCGATCTGGTTCAATCAGGGGCAGGTCTGCTGCGCCGGGTCACGCCTGTTGGTGCATGAACCTGTGGCAGATGTATTCTACACCAAACTGCGCGCCCGCATGTCCAAGCTGCGCATTGGCGATCCGCTGGACAAATCCATCGACGTGGGCGCGCTGGTGGATCCTATCCAGCTGAAATCGGTGACTGACATGGTGGCCGCCAATACCGCGGGCGAACGCTTTGTGGCTGACACGCCCCTGCCCGACACGGGGTGTTTCTATCCGCCGACACTGATCACGGGCCTGAATGCCGCAGACACCTTGATGCAGGAAGAGATCTTTGGCCCCGTGCTTGTCTCCACCACGTTCCGCACCCCTGCAGAGGCGGTGCAACTGGCCAACAACACCCGCTACGGGCTGGCGGCCACGGTCTGGTCCGAGAACATCAACCTTGCCCTTGATATTGCGCCCAAGCTGGCCGCTGGCATCGTCTGGGTAAACGGCACCAACCTGATGGACGCCGCAGCAGGCTTTGGCGGCGTGCGGATGAGCGGCTTTGGCCGCGAAGGCGGTTGGGAAGGTCTAAGCGCCTACACCAAACCCAAAGGGGCGACCAAACCGTTGAAGGACATCGCCCCGATGACAGGCGACGGTGCCCCCGCGACAGGCGTGGACCGCACAGCCAAGCTCTATATCGGTGGCAAACAGGCCCGCCCTGACGGGGGCTATTCGAAACCCGTCTACGCCAAGAACGGCACACTGCTGGGCCACGCAAGTCAAGCAGGCCGCAAGGACGTCCGCAACGCGGTCGAGGCGGCACATGCCGCCAAGGGTTGGTCCAAAACCACAGGCCACCTGCGCGCGCAAATCCTCTACTATATCGCGGAGAACCTTGATGCACGGCATGCAGAATTCGCAAGCCGCCTGAACGCCATGCAAGGGGGCAAATCCGGCGCTAGGGAAGTGGACGCCGCTGTCAGCCGCCTGTTCACCTATGCGGCTTGGGCCGATAAATACGATGGCCAAGTGCACGGCGTGCCGATCCGTGGCGTCGCCATAGCGATGAAAGAACCCGTGGGCGTGATCGGCGTGCTTTGCCCGGAGGAGGCACCCCTTCTGGGTCTGATCTCTTGCATGGCGCCTGCCATCGCAATGGGCAACCGCGTGATCCTGAGCGCGTCGGAGCCCTTCCCCCTCGCGGCCACGGATTTTATTCAGGTGTTGGAAACCTCGGACGTTCCCGCGGGGGTCGTGAACATTCTGACAGGCCCACAGACGGACGTGGCAAGCACTTTGGCGGGCCACATGGATGTGGAGGCCGTCTGGTCATTTGGTGCGAAACCATTGAGCGAAACAGTGGAGCGCGCCTCCGCGTCCAACCTGAAACGCACTTGGGTGAACAATGGCATGGCCCGTGACTGGATGGGGGCGGATGGCGAAGGCCGCGCCTTCCTTGAGGCCGCAACAGAGGTAAAAAACATCTGGGTGCCTTACGGCGAATAATCCTCAACCCGTGGGCTTCTTTTACCAAGAATATCCGAAGCCGTCCTAGGGTCAGGCCAAGACACTCAAGAGAATCTCGCCTTGGCGCGCCGGTTTTCCTGATCCCTACTCAAGCCCTTCGGGCTGCCCCACCACGACGAACTGCAAATTCTCCGGCTGCAACAGATACCCCGCGACCCGTTTGACATCTGCCAGTGTGACGGCCTCGACCTTGTCGTTGCGCGTGGGAATATAGTCGATGGGCAGATTGATCTGCTGCATGCCGACCAGAATGTTGGCGATGGGCCCGTTCCCGTCGAACCGCAAAGGATAGGCACCGGTGATATAGGTCTTGGCCGCGTCCATCTCCTCTTGGGTGACGCCTTCGGTGGCGGCCTTGGCCCATTCGGCGCGGATCACTTCGATGGCCTCACCGATCCGGTCATTGGCGGAACTGACAGTGCCCAGATAGGTCTCTGACAGGTCTCGCGTGGCGAGGAAGGAATACACCCCATAGGTCAGTCCGCGTTTCTCGCGCACTTCGGTCATCAGACGGCTTTCGAACGATCCCCCACCCAGCACATGGTTCAGCACAAGTGCGGCAAAGAAATCGGGATCATCCTGTGCGATGCCCTTGTGGCCGAACCGCGCGACGGATTGCGGCGTGGCAAAATCAACGACCTTGATGCCGGGGGTGATGATGACTTCCGCACGTGGGGGCAAAGGCGCACCTGTCGCGGGCAAGCCCCCCAGCAAAGTATCCAGCAAAAGCCCAAGGTCTTCGGGCGTGATATCCCCGACCACTCCCACATAAATCCGGTCGCGGGCCAGCACCGCCTTGTGTGCGGCAACCAGATCATCGCGGGTCAGCGCAGAGACACTTTCCTGCGTTCCATTGATGGAGGTCGCGTAAGGGTGATCGCCATAGGTCATCTTGTTGAATGTGGCCGCTGCGATCTCGTCTGGGTCTTTGAGATCGCTTTGAATGATCGACAACACCTGACCGCGCACCCGCTCGACCGCCTCTGGGTCAAAGCTGGGGTCTTGCAGGGCTGACCGCAACAGCGCAACCGAGGCGTCCTGGTTTTCCGTCAGGAAACGCGCCGAAATCGACAGCTCGTCATGGCTCACGTCAAACCCGAAAGACGTGGCAAGCGCTTCGGTCGCCTTGCTGAAACCACGCGCGTCCAGATCGCCGGCCCCTTCTTCCAGAAGACCGGTCATCAGATTGATCGCACCCCTTTTGCCGGCCGCGTCCAGGGACGCCCCGCCGCGAAACCGCAGTTCAAGGGCAACAAAGGGGATCGAGGGCTCCTCGACCAGCCAGGCAGTGATACCACCGGGGCTGGTGACCTCTTGAATGTTCACCTCGGCCCGCAAGGGCAATGCCGCTGCAACCGTCAGGACCAGAGCGATGAGAATTCTCATTGTGCAGCCTCCTCTTTCATCAGCCAGCCCGTAACAGAGCCTCGCCGGTCAAGCACCTGCGCGGCAGCCGCCATGATGTCGTCCGCTGTGACCGCTTGCAGGATATCGGGCCATGCCTGCACATCCTCGACGGTCAACCCGATGGCCAGTGCCTGCCCATAACGGCTGGCAACGCGGTCGGCGTTGTCGCGGGCATAAATCTGATCGGCGCGCATTTGCAGCTTGATCCGGTCCAGCTGTTCGGGATCGACACCTGTGGTCAGAAAATCGGCAAGGGCGGCATCAAGCGCGTCCTCAAGCTCTTGCAGGGTAACGCCACTGGCCGGAACAGCGACCACATCAAAGGTGGTATCGTCCAGCGACCCGCCGCGATAGTAGGCGGCAGTATAGGTGGCAACCTGCGTATCGAACTGCAGCTTTTCCGCCAGAAACGACGTGGTGCCCCCACCCAGAATATCAGACAGCAAGGTGAGTGCGGCAGCTTTTTCCTGATCCCCCGGATCGCGCTCGGGCGCGATGTAGGACCGGCTGACATAGGCCTGTGCGACCCGCGCATCGCGGAATATCAGGCGCCGCTCTGCGGTTTGCGGTGGCTCAGCGGTGCGCAGACGTTCGGGCAGGTCGGGATTGGCGGGAATGACGCCATAGTATTTCTCGGCCAATGCGCGCACGTTGTCTGGGTCCACATCGCCGGACACGACCAGGATCGCGTTGTTGGGCGAATAATACAGCTTGTAGAAGGCCAGCGTGTCTTCCAGATCAAGCTCTTCGATCTCGTGCATCCAGCCGATGATCGGCACGCCGTAGCGGTGATTGAGGTATTGCGCCGCGTTCATCTGTTCGTTCATCAGCGCACCCGGAGAGTTCTCTGTCCGCTGGTTGCGCTCTTCGATTACAACGCCGCGCTCTGTGCGGATGTTTTCCGGGGTCAGGCGGATGTTCTTCATCCGGTCGCTTTCCATGGACATCATCAGTTCAAGCCGGTCGGCTGCGACCCGCTGGTGGTAGGCAGTATAATCGTAGCTGGTGAACGCATTGTCGCGCCCGCCATTGGCCGCAACGACTGCGGAAAACTCACCCGCTTCCATCTTGTCAGTGGCTTTGAACAGCAGATGCTCAAGAAAGTGCGCGACGCCCGAGGCGCCCTTGGGTTCATCCGCCGATCCTGCGCGGTACCAGACCATGTGTTGCACGACAGGGGCGCGGTGGTCTTCGACCACAACCACGTCCATGCCGTTCTCAAGGGTGAACGTGGTCACCGCCTCGTTCGCCTGTGCGCGCATCCCAAGTGTCGATAGGAAAACGGCGCAGGCGGCCACTAGGGTCAGTCGCAACATTGACAGGTCCTTTGCAAAAGCTCTTGCAAGGATACCTACGCCATTGCTGCGCACAATCAAGCGATCTAACAGAATTGTAAGAATGCCGCGCGGGTCAGTCCCATGTCAGCGCATAGACGTTGTTCAGATAGGCCTGATCCTGCACCCGAAAATGGGTCTCGCCCACGTGGGTGAAACCCTGCGCCAGATAGAAGCTGATGGCAGGTGCGTTTTCCGCATTGGTGGCCAGCCACAAACCTTTCGCATCCCGCGCTTGCGCCAGGGCGATCCCCGCCTGCAGCAGCGCATGACCGATACCCTTGCCGTGGTGGCGCGGCTGGACATAAAGCGTTGTCAGCTCCGTATCCGTGCAGCCTGAAACGGGTGCAGCAGCACCACTGGTGACACGTACGAAACCGTCAATGCCCATGGTGTTTTGCGACACGGTGATCTGCTCTGCGGGATCGGCGAGTATCGCCTGAAAGGCCTCACGGGTGAAGGTGTCCAACACGTAATCGGCAAAGAAGCTGTTGATGCCCCAGCGCAGATAAGTCCCCGTCCAGACCTCGCTGGACAACGCGGCAAGCGCCGATGCGTCCGAGAGTTCAGCAGCCCTTAGGGAAATCTCCATCCGGTGGATCAGGCTGATCTAGCGGAATATCGGACGCGCAGCGGGGGGTGATGACGGCGTGCGTGCACCTGCACGACGCCAGCGCGCGGCTTCGGCACCTGCATCCAGCGCCTGACGCTTGTAGGCCTGATTGTAGCGGTCCACAGGCACCAGACGGAACTGGGTCAGACGCCCTTTGCGCTTGCGGAACTTGGCATCACTCTCCGCCAGATCAGCGCGGATATTGGGGGCGACACCGTTGCGGCTTGCATGACGTACCAGCGCGCCATCACTGGCGGGAATGCCCGCATTGGCAGCCTCGGGGCGGCCTCCAAACGCGATGATGCCCTCGTTTGTGGCAGAGCGGTCCGCCAGATTGCTGCTGCCCGGTGTGGGCGCAGGCAAGGCAGTATAGTCCTTGGGCTCTTCCAGCGGGTTCACGGGCTGGATCAGGAATTCATCAGGCCCCTCCCCGTTGCTTTGTATCTGGCGCAGGCCCTGATTGGCACAGGCGGCCAGCATCAAGGGTAGAACAATGATCAAAGCACGACGACGCATGAGGCTCTCCTGAGGGCGTTTAACCCTTGCTACATTAGGCACAGTGGCCTTGTCACTGCCGTTTTTTACGCGCAGCACGCTTGGGCGTGTTTTTGTCACTCCCAAACAGGATCAATCCAAAGGCACCCGCAAAGATAAACACATCTGCCAGATTGTACACGAAAGGGTTGTTGATACCCGGCAGCGAGTTGTTCAGAAAATCAAGCACATACCCATAGGCCAAACGGTCAAACACATTGGCCAGCGCACCGCCGACCAGAAAACCGCCGCTGATCTGCGCCCATTTGGGCTGGGCCGACCGCCGCAACCAGATGGTCACACCGATACAAATCACCAGCGCCAGCCCGATCAGGATCCAGCGGCTTGCCTCTGATCCATCCCCAAAGAGGCCAAAGTTGATGCCTGTGTTCTCACCATAGCGAAAGTTCAGATAGGGCGGAAAGACGTCCATAGGGCGCAGGGCCGAAACCCCCAGCACGTGGATCACCAGATATTTGCTGATCTGGTCGATGGCAAAGGCCACAAGGGCGGACAGGGTGAATGCGCGCGCCATGTCAGTGCCGGAAATGCCGCATGGAGGTGAACACCATGGCAAGCCCGGCCTCATCAGCGGCGGCAATGACCTCATCGTCGCGCATGGACCCGCCGGGCTGGATCAGCGCCGTGGCCCCGGCCTCGGCAGCGGTGATCAACCCGTCGGCGAAAGGAAAGAACGCGTCCGAAGCCACAACTGACCCTTGGGTAAGCGGCGCGGGCAGGCCCATGGCCTCGGCCATGTCTTGCGCTTTGCGCGCAGCGATCCGTGTGCTGTCAACGCGGCTCATCTGGCCGGCACCAACGCCGACGGTGGCGCCGTCTTTGACATAGATAATGGCGTTGGATTTGACGTGCTTTGCCACCGTCCATGCGAACAACATATCGCTGAGCTCCTGCTCGGAGGGTTGGCGCTTGGTGACAACTTTCAAATCATCGCGGGCAACGCGGCCCACATCCCGGTCCTGCACCAGATAGCCGCCCGACACCTGCCGCACCGCCAATCGCGCAATGCTGGGATCAGACAATCCAGTTGTGGTCAGCAGCCGCAGGTTTTTTTTCTTGGCAAAGACGGCCTGCGCATCGGCATCCGCACCTGGGGCAATGACGACCTCGGTGAAAATGCCTGCGATGGCTTCGGCGGTTTCCCCGTCCAGCGGCTGATTCACCGCGATGATGCCGCCAAACGCGGAGGTACGATCACAGTCAAACGCCCGCGTGTAAGCCTCGGCCATGGTGGCCCCTGTGGCGACACCACACGGATTGGCGTGTTTGATGATCGCGCAAGCAGGGCCGTTCGCGGGATCAAACTCGCTGACCAACTCGAACGCGGCATCGGTGTCGTTGATGTTGTTATAGGACAGCTCTTTGCCCTGATGTTGCTTTGCGGTGGCGATGCCTGCGGGACGGGTCCCGTCGGTATAAAACGCGGCCTCTTGATGCGGGTTCTCACCATAGCGCAACGTCTGGGCAAGCTCTCCGCCAAAGGTGCGGCGGCGCGGTGTACCCTCGACCTGGGCGGCCATCCACGTGCTAACGGCAGTGTCATAAGCAGCGGTGCGCGCATAGGCCGTCTGGGCCAAGCGTTGACGCAGGGCATAAGACGTTGCCCCCCCATTGGTCGCCATTTCGGCAGCGACACCAAAGTAGTCGGCAACATCGACAACCACATTCACAAACCCGTGGTTCTTGGCGGCAGAGCGGATCATGGCGGGGCCACCGATGTCGATGTTCTCGATTGTTTCGTCGTAGCTGGCACCACGCGCGACCGTTTCCTCGAACGGATAGAGATTGACGACAATCAGATCGATGCCGCCGATGCCGTGGGTCTCCATGGCGGCGACGTGATCGGCGTTGTCGCGCAGGGCCAGCAGACCACCGTGTACAACTGGGTGCAGCGTCTTGACGCGGCCATCCATCATCTCGGGGAAGCCTGTGATCTCGGCAACATCCTTGACCTCAAGGCCCGCGTCCCGCAGCGCCTTTGCGGTGCCGCCTGTGCTCAGCAGCTCGACCCCGTGATCGGCAAGTGCTGTGGCGAAATCAACCAATCCGGTTTTGTCTGAAACAGACAACAGGGCACGTTTGACGGGGACAAGATCGGGCATGGGGCAGGTTCCTTTAGTCTTCAAGCTCAGCATAAGGATCATCCATCTGGAGATCCCGCACGCCAATCGCAGTTTCCTGCGCTTTGGACAAGGACCACCGCACCCTTGTGGCATATTCAAATGCGGTTCCGGTCAGAACAATCTGCTGCGCACCGCGGGGCTTGAGGCGCGTTGTCTCCAGATAGGCACCCGCGTCCAGCGACAATTCGTGTATGCCGTCATGGCGAAACACCCAGACCTCACCGCTCTTGAGCGCCATGGAGATGGCCGCACCGCCCAGATCAATCGTGGCATCAACATCAGGGTGCAGATGGAACCGGATTTCGAACCGGATACCTTTGAGTTGGCCTGCATCCAGAACACGGTCAAAGCGACGCTTGTCGGCGTCTTCCATGGCCAGCAACATGTCTTCGCCCGCCAGACCCCGCCCGTCGTTGGTCAGCTCCAGCGTGCGCGCGTGGGTTAGCCCGTGGGTGGCGGCATAGCCGTTATGCCCCCCCTGAAAGCGAATGCCGTCATTGACGGGGCTGATCTCGACAGGCACGTGGTCAGGGCCGTCGATCATGGCCTCGATACCCGTATCGCGGTCGGGATCATCCAGCCGCGCGCTGGAATAGCCCCCCAGTGACAAGGTGGAATGGGACGGCGTGGCGCGCCCTGCGCGGCGCCACTCAAGACCAAAGGACGATCCGGACCCGCAATTCACAATCAAAGGCCTGCGCCCCGATGTCAGCTCGAACGCCAAGGTGGAGGCATGGGCATTGCCCGATGCGGCCCCCGTGGGCGGCGTCTCCGCGTCAACAATGACAGAGGTACGCCCGCCGGACAAACGGGCAAAGCCCATGGCCAGCCCGCCCGCCTGCGCCTCGCGCACACCAGAGGCGGCCAGCGCATAGTCCAGCCAGCCTTCGATGCCACGTCCGCCGCCGTGGAAACGCGCCAGCGCGCCATCTGCGTGACGCAGGCTGCGCAGTGTCGGCGCAATCCGCTCAATGGCGGCCAGATGCTCGGGCGGGGCTGCACGGCCCACATCTGCCAAAGCGGCTGCCGCCCATGTCAGCAAAGTGAAAACCGCCAGCAATTCTTCGGGGTTGCGGGTGGGCAAACCGCCTTGTGCATCGATCTGGGTCTGGCATTCGCGGGCAAGTGCCTTGATGGCCGGATCGGCAAGCGCCTCTTGCCCTTCAAGCGCAAGGCCCGCGTAGATCAGCCCTGTCAGGGCCTCAAAGCGCGGCAGACCCGGCGCTGCCCCGCGCCACCGCCGCGACAAGAACTGTGTTTGCTGCACAAGCGAGCGGTAGAAGGCGTGGCTTTGCTCTGATTCGACACCGCGCAAAACAAAGATCGCGTGGTTGATCCAACGGATCAGACGCCGCCCCGTAAGGTCGGGTGTCCAGCCGGGGCCGATGCCTTTGCCAAAGCCATCGATCCAGCCCCACAGCCAGCTTTGTGCCGCATGGCGCGCCGCCGTGTCACCGACAGCTGCCAGATCATCAAGCCACGCAAACCCGTGTAACTCTCCGGCAAAGGCGGCATCCGGCGTCTCGATCTCCCACAGCCCTTTCTCGGGCGCATGGAGCAAAGTGCCTGCAAACAGATAGTTGCCCGCCACCAGTTGTCGCCCGCGCGCAAAGGACCCGACCGTGCGCGGCTCGGGCTGCGAGACAAAGCCCGTCACCTGCGCGCGCGTCCGCGTGGCCAAGCGCGCATGCAGCACGTTTAGCAAGCGCGTCTTGCGCCGGTTCAATTGGCTGATGTTAAACATAAAAGGCTGCCCTTGACGCTCTGCTGGCGTTTGGCGGCAACATAACGCGGCAAAGACACAGTGTCACCGCTTTTCGCGCAAGGTCCGGCAATTGCCATCTGGACGGCGGAACCTTGCCAAGGCAATGCTGCCGCAAAAGATGCGCCAAACGCGCAGGGAAAGGACCCCGATGATCGCCAGTCTGATGATGTACGCCCGCCCAGAGCTGCACGACGCGCACCTGCGTTACTGGGCGTTGATCCGTGCAGAACTGGCCGCGCGCGGGGTCCCTGCCCCCGCAACCTTGTCCAATGACGCTGATCCGTTTGCTGTCTGGACCGACCCCGCGCTGGTGCTAAGCCAGACCTGCGGGATGCCCTACCGCACGCGGTTGCACGGTCACGTCACCCTGATCGGTACGCCGGATTACGGCTTGGAAGGGTGCGCGCCGGGGCACTACAACAGCCCCATCGTAGTCCGCAAGGACGATCCCCGCGGCACACTGACCGACTATAAAAAGGCAGGTTTCGCCTACAATGACACCCATTCACAGTCGGGTTTTGCATCGATCTACAACACCATCAAACCACTGGGGTTCTGGTTTTCTGACCGACGGCTGAGCGGTGGGCATCAGGCCTCGGCACGGATGGTGGCAGAAGGACGCGCGGACATCGCCGCCCTTGACGCAGTCACCTGGGCCCTGATCCGGCGCTACGACGACTTTGCCGCAGACCTGCGTGTGTTGGAGTGGACTGCGCCCACGCCTGGCCTGCCCTATATCGCGGCCAGGACAGCTGACAAGGGCGCGACGTTTGACGCCGTGTCTGCGGCGATCACAGGGCTGGATCAAGCCGACCGAGATGCACTGATGCTCCGCGGCTTTGTGGCGATCCCTGCCGAGACCTATCTGGCGGTGCCCAATCCACCCCCCGGGGAAAGTTGAAACGAAAGGATTTGAGTTTTTTGGAAGGGTGAATGGGAGGGCGGTATGCGTGCCTATCCCTTGCGCAGGGCCGCGATATAGAACCCGTCCATGCCACCGATATCGGACCAGTAATCGGGACGCAGGCGCAAGCCTCCCTCGGATGTAATCCACGCAGGATCGACACCTGCCACGTCCAGCGCGGCGGTATCGACTGTCATATCACCGTGACGCTCCAACGCTTCGTCGATCTGCACTTCGCCTTCATCAGGCAACAGCGAACAGGTGCAAAACACCATGCGGCCACCGGGTTTCAGCAGATCCCATGCCTGGTCGATCAGCTCTGACTGCAAGCCGATCAGCGCGCCGAATTCGGCCCCGTCCTTGGCATGGGGCAGGTCGGGATGGCGCCGCATTGTGCCGGTCGCCGAACAGGGCGCGTCCAGCATAATGGCATCATAGCTGCCCGACAAAGCGCGGACGTCTTGTGTGAGCTTTTTGGCAGGCAGTTGCACCCGGGCAAGATTTTCGGCCAGCCGTTTCATACGCGGCGCAGAGTTATCGACGGCGGTGACCTGCGCGCCCATGGACGCCAGTTGCATGGTCTTGCCGCCGGGTGCGGCGCAAAGGTCCAGAACCTGCATGCCTTTATCGGGGTTCAGCACCTGCGCAGGGAGGGCGGCCGCGGCGTCCTGCACCCACCAATCGCCCGCCTCAAACCCGGGCATGGTGGACACCTGCCCGCCTTCTGCCAACCGGACCGATCCTGTCGGCAACAATGTGCCGCCCAGCGCCTCTGCCAAGGCAGCGGGGTCCTTTTTGGCCGTCAGGTCCAGCGGAGCACCTGCAAAATGCGCGGCCTCCATCGCGGCCATGGCCTCGGCGCCCCATGCCTCGACCAGCGGGCCGCGCAGCCATTTGGGCAGGCGCGGTGCGCGCAGGGCGTCCCACGCCTCGGGGCCATCGGCGGCAACCTTGCGCAACACGGCATTGACCAGACCCTTGAGGTTGGCCAGACGGTTGTGCCGCGCCACAAGGTTGACCATCGCATTGACCACGCCGTGGGCGGCACCACCCTGACACAGTTCAACCGTGCCCACGCGCAGGACGTTGTGTACGGTCAGCGGCGGGTATTTGTTCATGTGTTTTTGCAGCAGGCGGTCTGCACGCTCAAGCCCGCGCAGGGTCTGCGTGGCCAGCCGTTGCGCGCGCGCACGATCCTCCGGCGCCAGCTTGTCCAACGCACCGGCTGCCAGCATCTCCGACATCAGGCGCGGCTCGTCGCCAAGGATGCCGTCCAGCAGAAAGACCGCCGCTTTGCGCGCGTCTACGCCTGTTTCTGCCATGGATGCGTCCTTTTGCCGGTGTGCGTGGTGCTTGCCTGCACCGACATGCGGCGTATATCAAAGGTCAGCCCGCCTCAAGAGGACAGCATGACCGACACGCCCGACACCGATTTGCCGCCTGCCGCCCAACGCGCCCTGGCCGAAGCTGCCGAGCGCCGCAAAAAAGCGGCCGAGACAAAACTACCACCCGAAGTGGGTGGCAGAGAGGGGCCCGAGCCCGTGCGTTACGGTGATTGGGAAAAAAAGGGGATCGCGGTTGACTTTTAGGGTCAGGACCCAAGCCGCGCGTGTCAGCGCAGACGGAAGTCTGCTGATTGACCAGCACCCTTGTCAGAGGTGATCCGCATGGTGGAGCCTTTGACCTTGATCTCCTGGCAGTTGTAGCCCAGATCGTCGCCGCCCCATTCAAGGCTGCGGCACAGATAGTTGCCCTTCCACTGCCATTTGCCTTTCACATCCCATGACGCGCCCTTGCCCGAGATGCTGCCATTGGGGGCCACTCTGATTTTGACCAAAGGCCGCGTCAGTGTTTTGCCATTGACGATCGAGACGAACTCGGACCGGCTGGTGACCTGCTGGAAGTCTGCAAATGCGGGCAGTGCAAGGCCGATCATGGCGGCGCAGGCGGTTGTGATCATCAGTTTCATCAAAGCATCCCTTTCGTGGCGTACTGATGGATATACGCATGAACCTGTGAATTGGTTTCACGAGCGCTTGAAAAAAGTTGAATTAAATGCCGTCGGACAGGCCCAGCACATCCAGCATATCATATTGACCGGGCCTGCGACCTTGCCCCCAAAGCGCTGCCTTCAGCGCACCGCGCGCGAAAACCGACCGGTCAGAGGCCACGTGCCGCAAGGTGATCCGTTCGCCTGCCGCGGCGAACAGCACGTCATGCTCCCCGATGATGTCGCCCCCGCGAATGGCCGTAAAGCCGATGTCGCCGCGTTTGCGCGCGCCCGTGATGCCGTCACGTGCGCGGTCTGACACATCATTCAGCGACACACCGCGCCCTTCGGCGGCAGCCTCGCCCAGCATCAGGGCCGTGCCAGAGGGCGCGTCGACCTTTTGGTTGTGATGCGCCTCGATGACCTCGATGTCATAGTCTTCGTCCAGCGCCGCCGCGACTCGGCGGGTCAGTTGCGTCAACAGATTGACGCCAAGGCTCATGTTGCCCGCGCGTACGATAACGGCGTGGCGCGATGCGGGCTCAAGTGCGGCGATCTCGTCGTCGGTCATGCCCGTAGTGCCGATGACATGCACCGCGCGGGCCTGGGCTGCGAGCGCTGCAAATTCCAGCGTGGCGGCGGGCGCGGTAAAGTCGATGACCGCCTGCGCAGGCGCGATGGCCTGTAGCGGATCATCCGTGACCACGACCCCCAGCGGCGCACCGCCCATTGCCTCGCCCAGATCCTGACCGATCCAGGGATGGCCCGCACGCTCTATGGCGCCGACCA
>CALAIJ010000111.1 GCA_937923365.1 uncultured Sulfitobacter sp. | reverse complement strand
CCCGCCGCACAGGCCAAAGCCGTACGCTTTCTGGTGGCTTCTGCCGTTGCAGGTCTGGCGGCAGAGGACGTCGCGGTGATCGACAGCAATGGGGCGCTTCTGGGTCAGACGGAAGATTCACCATCAGCCCTTGGGGGCGATGACAAAGCGCAGGTGCTGCGCTACCGCGTGGAGCGGTTGTTGGAAGCGCGCGTCGGTTTCGGGAATGCGGTGGTCGAAGTCAGTGTTGATACGGTCACAGAAAGCGAATCGTTCCGCGAAACGCGCGTGGACCCCGACAGTCGTGTGGCGATCAGTACTGACACCGAAGAACGCACCGGCACCTCCAGCGATGCAGGGGGCGGCGATGTCACGGTGGCCAGCAATCTGCCGGATCAAGACGGTGCGAGCGGCGGTGACGGGTCTTCTTCGCAAAACTCGGAAACCCGCGAGCGTATCAACTATGAAGTGTCCGAGACCGAGCGGGAAGTGATCCGCGCTGCCGGCGCCATCAAGCGGGTCACTGTTGCGGTTCTGGTGAACGAGGTTGCCACGCTCAACGACGCCGGAGAGACGGTCTTTGCGGCCCGCGAAGAGACCGAGTTGGAAGCCCTCAAGGAACTGGTCTCTTCTGCTGTCGGTTTTGACGAAGCGCGCGGCGACATCATCACGATCAAGTCCATGGCGTTACAGAATGTGCCGCCGATTGGCACGGCCGCAAGCACTGGCATTTTCGCGGATATGGCGCTTGATTTCATGTCGATCATACAAATGGCTGTACTGGCGATTGTCACGCTCATCCTTGGCCTGTTTGTTGTGCGGCCCTTGTTGTCACGCGCGCCTGAACCGGCGCTGACGAATGATAGCGCGCCTTTGGCGCTGGCACCGGTCCCAGCTACGGACAGCACCGGCAGCGAGGCGCTTTCGGGTGAAATCACCAGCAATGGCTACGATCTTCCCGATCTTGAAGTGGATGACAATTATACCCCCGGCGCGGCTGGTTTGCCCGCGTTAAGCAATGGCCTGGGAGGGGCGGCTCCGGCAGATCGTCTGCGCGATATGATCGGCGAGCGGCAGGAGGAAACCGTCGAGATTCTGCGCAGTTGGCTTGAAGACGAAGAGGAACGGGTCTGATGGCGTCATTATCGCATAGGTACCGCGAACTTGGTGACCCGCTTGACGTGGATGTCCCGGCCGGAGCGGTTGCCGAAAACGCGCTTGAAGACATGCAGTTGGCGTCTTTCGAAACAGGATATCAGGCGGGCTGGGAAGACGCGCTCAAGGCGCATGAACGCGATGCGGGAACCGCGGCGGTCGGGATCGCGCAGAACCTGCAGGACATGTCGTTCACGCATCGCGAAGCCTATCTGAAGTTGTGTGCGGGCATGAAGCCTCTGCTGAAACTTATCGTGGAAAAGCTATTGCCGCCGGTTGCCCAGAAAGTGCTTGGCGCCCACCTTTTGGAACTTCTGGTCGCGCTGATGGATGACCGTGCTGAAACGGCTGTGGAGATTGTCGTCGCGCCGGAAAATCTAACCGATCTGAAAGCCATGCTGGCCGATATGGCCCAAGTGCCGTTCGCCCTGTCGAGCGACCCATCGCTCAGCGGGGGGCAGGCCTACCTGCGCGCTGGACAGATTGAGCATGAAATCAACCTTGATGCGGTGCTCAGTGGAATTTCCGAGGCGCTCGAAGCGTTTTTCGATCAAAATCAAGAGGAGATGAACGATGGGTGATGTCCAAAACGAACAGGCGACTGCATCGGCAACTGAACCCAGTGCAACCAAGCTGGCTGCCGATCCGGCAAACCCTTTTACCTCGGTCCCGATTGAAGTCTCGGTCTGCGTTGGCAAGGCCCGACCCCTTGTGCGTGATTTGGTGATGCTGGGCGAAAATGCTGTGCTGACCCTTGATCGCAAAGTCGACGATCCGGTTGATCTTTTTGTTGGTGAACGGCTGATTGCGCGGGGCTTGCTGGAAGAGAAAGAGGGCGATGCCACAGGGCAACTGGTGGTCCGGCTGACCGAAGTGGTCGATTTGCAGCCAAAGCTTTGATGGGTAAGTGTTTCATACTGGCAGTATCGCTTTCCGCGATATTGCTGGCAGGGCCTGCATTTGCACAGGATTTGAATTTCTCACTTGGGGACGATGGCGCGTTATCCGCGCGTACGATCCAGTTGTTCCTGCTGGTGACGGTTCTCAGCCTCGCACCGGGCATCGCGATCATGGTGACGTGTTTCCCGTTCCTGGTCACCGTCTTTTCGATATTGCGGCAAGCTATCGGGTTGCAACAGTCCCCGCCCAACATGCTGATCGTCAGTCTGGCATTGTTCTTGACCTACTTCATCATGGAACCGGTCTTTGTCGCTGCATGGCAAAACGGAATCGCACCCCTGACCGAGGAATTGATTGATGTGGAAACCGCGTTTGTCCGAACGCTGGATCCCTTCCGCATTTTCATGACCACCCGGATGGATCCTGATACATTCTACGCCATGGCAGAGCTTCGGCCGGATACGATAGATACAGAGCTGACAAAGGATGCGCCACTTTCGGTTCTTGTTCCCAGCTTCATGCTGTCAGAGATTGCGCGCGCATTCCAAATCGGATTTCTCATTTATCTGCCTTTCTTGATCATTGATCTGGTCGTAGCGGCGATCTTGATGTCGATGGGCATGATGATGGTGCCGCCCGCCGTTGTTGCCCTGCCATTCAAATTGGCATTCTTTGTGGTGGCTGACGGGTGGAGCTTGATTGCCGGAAGTCTGGTGCGCAGCTACTTCTGACGGGCAGGCCTTTCACGAGGCATTGCGACATGGCACTGGCCGACAAAGGCACCTCTTCACTCAACGGACGGTTGCCCTGAACGCAACCGTCCGTTTCACTTCAATGCACTACGAATTCCGCATGCAAAGCCCCGGCTGCTTTGATGCTCTTGAGAATGTCGATCATGTCCCGAGGCGATACACCCAGCGCGTTCAGACCGGCGATGACTTCTGAAAGTGACGTGCCGGGCTGGACTTCTGCCAGACTGATCCCGGCCTCTTCGTCGATCGCAGCATTGGTGCGGGGAACAACGACAGTTTCACCTTCCGAAAAGGGATTGGGTTGCACGACCAGCGGTTGTTCCTGAATCCGAAGCGTCAGGTTGCCCTGGCTTACCGCCACCCGGCTGATGCGCACATCCTCGCCCATCACAATCGTGCCGGACCTTTGATCGACGACGACGCGCGCCTTACGCTCCGGCTGGACGACAATGTTCTCGATCCGCCCCAATGCATGCGCGACTGACCGCATGCGGGTTGCAGGCACATTAAGCTGGACCGTGCCGCTGTCGAGCATGACCGCAACGCGGCGACCAAATTCATTATTGATTGCTTGTTCGATCCTGCCCGCGGTGGTGAAGTCAGCCTCCCGAAGGGCCAGACGAAGATCCTGTAATGAAGCCAGATCAAAGGCGATCTCGCGCTCAACACGGGCGCCGGCGGGGATGCTGCCAGCGGTTGGGACGCCTTGGGTCACGCTGCCGGCATCCCCCTCAACCTGCGCGCCTCCTGCGATGATGGTGCCTTGGGCCACAGCGTAAATCTCACCATCTGCGGCGTTCATGGGTGTCATGATCAACGTCCCGCCCATCAGGCTTTTTGCGTCGCCGATGGCTGAGACCGTCACATCGATCTGCCCGCCGGCCCGTGCAAATGGCGGCAAGGTAGCAGTAACCAGCACGGCGGCGACATTTTTGGGGCGAAATTGCTCTCCGGTAACATTGACCCCTAGGCGTTCGAGCACGTTGGTCATGATGTCTTCTGTGAATGGCGCGTTCCGCAATCCATCGCCTGTGCCGTCAAGACCGACAACAAGGCCATAACCCACCAGATCGTTGCCACGGACACCATCAAAATTCACAAGGTCCTTGAGGCGGACAGAGTTGGCTTCAGCCACGCTTGCGAGGCAAATCAGCGCCGCGAGCCAAAAGCCAAGGAAGGCCCTCATAGATAATTGACCAAAGACAACTGGGATGACCTGACGGTGATTGAATAAAGACTTTGAAGTTGGAATTGTACTTCCTCCAGTTTGGTGGCGACTTCGAATGGGTCTGCCTCAAGCAAACTGTTTCGCGCCATGTTGAGGCTGGTCAGTTCTGCGGCATTTCGGGTTGCGATCGTATCGATCCGTGCCTCGGCAAAGCCGACCTGGCTTTGCAGGCCGATAACCTGACTTTGCCCTGCCAGCATATCTTGCCCCGCAAGGGAGAAGAGCTGCGCCTTTTCGATGCTGGAAAGTGCAAAGGCAGGATCATTGGCCAAGGTGGCCACGGCCGCACCCCGCAAACTGCGCGCAAAACCGGGGTTATTGGCGCGGACGTCCAGACCGATCGCCTCTGAGGGTGAGAGCTTGAATTGGGACAAAGGGTCTGCGCCGCCCTGATAGGCTGTGGCGGCAAATCCGGCAGGATCATCGAACCATGTCTGGGCGGCGGCCATCATGTCGGCCGCTGTTGTGGCCCCTGCCAT
>CALAIJ010000110.1 GCA_937923365.1 uncultured Sulfitobacter sp. | reverse complement strand
CGTCAAGTTTTCAGTTCGACAAACTGTATGGCGGCACCGGCATGGATCTGGTCGAGTATCGGCCGGACTTGGACGAAACTGATGCGGATTTCGATCCCTTCCTCATCGGCGATACCTCCCTTGTCGTGTACGAGACAAGCGCCCCTACCGTTGCCACCGCGACAGATGATATTGATGATCTGCAAGCCGTGCTCGACTACTTTAACGGTGGGGACTATGGCCCGGCAGCATCCATCCCCGCAACAGATCGCGACGTATATGCAGAAGGCGCAGGCCTTTCACGCCCTGGCCTTTGGATTCTGGGCGAAGCCGGTACCGCACAGGTTCATTCGGACGTAGAAGCGATCAATTTCTACGGCACCGACTATGGCAACGATGTCGCGATGTTCACCGGCGGGAATGCCTATGACGGGGGCGAAGGCATCGTCGCAGACCCATTGGGGAACGAGACCGGCGCCTATGCATTCATCGACCTTTTGATGGGCGATTTCGGCGCTTATGCAGACCGATTGGGCGTCACGACCGGCATTACCTTTGCGGCAGAAGACCGTCTGCTTGAAGATGGCACCGCTGACACAGACTCCGAAGAAGTGATACTGCAGTTTGGCGTCTCCAACATCAAAGGCTATGAGCGCCTTGCGATCGAGGGCACCGACTTTGACGATGCCTTGGTCGGCGGCAAATTCAGTGATCTGTTGCGCGGTGGTGATGGTAACGACCTGATCGACGGCGGTGAGTTCGAACACTTCACCTCCGCCAAGATGCAATTTGATATTAATACCGGAGACTATCTTTACGTCGAGACCCTGAACACCACAGAGCGCGACGTGATCGTCGGCGGGCGCGGCAACGACACGATCTACTGGAGCGATGACGGTGCCGACCGCATCTATGGGGATCAGCCTGCGATCAATGGCGGGTTTGGTTCTACGGATGATGGCGATGTGCTGATCGTTGAGGCAGAGGCAGACAGCGCGGGCCTTGAATACGGGCTTTATGACGCCAATTTCGTCTATCCCAGTGCTGCAATACGCTTTGAATATAAAGCCTCCGACTCGGTGGAACGTTTGGAAAGTGGCCTGATGCTGCTTGGCGACGGCTTCTTGACCGACGGCAACGGCACGTCCCTCACCTTTGGGACAGGCATGCGGTTTGGCGACAATCTGGGGGCCATCGACGATCCGTGGATGGAACACAGAGGGATGGATCACGTCAACATCGTGACCAGCGATGACACCAATGACCTGCACTTCTACCAAGGCGGTGCCACCTATATCGCGGGCGACGCGGCGGACGGCTCTGACGTGGACGTTTTTGCCGCTGACTTCTCGGATCAAAGTCAAAGCATTGAATTTACGGTCGCGGACGCGGACGACGATGGCAAGGTGCTGGGCAACGGCACCTTCGTCAAAGGCTTTGAAAAGGCTGTCATTCTGGCCGGTTTAGGCAACGACACGCTTGTCGGCGGCGGCGAATACGACCTGCTGGATGGTGGCGCGGGCGACGACATCATCTATGGCGGTGAAACCGCCGCAGGCAACACAGTTGCGGGAAGAGACATCCTGCGTGGTGGGGCGGGCAACGATACTGTTCTTTGGTACTCAGACGGCAATGACGTCCTCGACGGTGGCGACGACAGCGACATGATCGTGATCGGCACGCGCACCGGAAGTTTGGGGTGGTATGGTAGCGATGCGAACGGGTCTTTCACCCTGTGGAATCTTCAGGCCAGCGATAGCATGGCAACCGTTCAGTCGGCCTACCTTGCATTGCCTGATATTGAAACCTGGTACATGGACGGTGGCCCTACCAACTTCGTAGAATTCACGAATTTCGAGAATTTCACCATGGCTGGCGCCGGTGATCTGGATGACATTGGTATCGTCATGGGCGAAGGTATCGTCTGGGGCGGCGAAAGCATCGGCGACGCAGATATCCTGCTGGCCAACCTCGCGACAGAGACCCGCAATCTGACGGTTGTCGCAGACGACGACATGATGGGCAACGCCGCGCCTGGTGAAGACGCCTTTGACGCGGACGGCAACTACGTTGGGGATGCAAGCGATCTGCAAGACATCGGAACCGGTGCGCTGGTCGGCGGGTTCGAGCGTCTCCACTTTGGCGGTGGTTTGGGTAACGATACGCTAGTTGGCGGCGCGCTTGTCGATGCGATCTACGGCAACGGCGGCGAAGATGTGCTTTATGGCGGCGGCGGCGGCACAGAGACCGACCGCGACCTTCTGGACGGCGGCACAGGCGACGATGTGCTGATTTTCAACGGCGGTCATGCCTATCTTTACGGCGGGTTCAACGCCAACGACTATGACACGCTGCAATTCGACGTGCAGGCAAGCGAGCTGAGCGCGGGCATCAGCCTGAAAGTGCTGGACAGCGCCGGTCTTCAGTTGGGCAGCACCTTTAACGGTGGCACATCGGCCAACCGCACCGACCTGACCGAATTGATGAGCTACGATCCAAGCTGGGCCCGCGAGTTCAGCGGCGCCAACGAGGCCCATTCGCTGGTCATGGATTACGGCACCGGCAGCCTGCGCTACCGCGACATCGAAAATACCGTGTTCCGCGGCGGGGATGCCAACGACGTTCTTGTGGCCCCCCTGCGCAACGGTGCCATCTTTGGCGGCGGCGGCGATGATCTGATCGTTTCAGGCAACGGGCTGGACATCATGATCGGTGGCGACGGCTTTGACACCTATGTGATTGGGGGCGGTGTCGACAAAATCGCGCTTGAGACGTTCGAAGGGGCGGCGATCTACTACGACGACAAGAATTTTGCCGATATCACCTTCTCCGTGGTGGGGGGCGATGACCTTGTCCTGACCGCCAGCAATGGCACGGTGACAATCGTGGATTACTTTGCCGATGGCGGCAACGGGTTGAACTTCACCTTCGACTTCCTGGATCAACGCAGCACGCTGGACCTTTCTACGCTCGCGGGGATCGTACCGGGGGGTACGGGCATCCAAGGCGTGCACGCCGAAGGCACAACCGAAGACGACAACATGCGGCGGGCCTTCACTGAAAACTCAGACACCTACTTTGCCGGAGCAGGCGACGATCTGATGAGCGGCAGCGCAGGCAGTGACTTCTTTGATGGCGGCAGCGGCTTTGACACCGTGAGCTTCCGCAATACGAATGCGACTGCCAGCGTGACTGTCGATCTGGCGTTCCATGCCGGCTTTGCTGGCGAAGCGGCAGGTGACACGTTTGTCGGCATCGAGAACATCGTCGGCACACATTTGGCGGACTTCCTCGCTGGCGACCGCATCAGCAACCTGTTGATCGGTCTTGAAGGGAATGACGTCATCAATGGACGTGGTGGTGATGACGCCCTGTCCGGCGGCGAAGGCAACGACAGCCTGCTGGGCGGCGATGGTGCGGACAACCTGACCGGTGACGAAGGAAACGACACGCTGCGTGGCGAAGCAGGTGACGACACCGTAGTCGGTGGTGACGGCGACGACGTCATGTATGGTGATGATGGCGAAGACATCCTTGTCGGGAATGAAGGCCGTGATATTGCCTATGGCGGCGACGGTGCCGACGTTTACGTCTACAGCGAAGGCGAAGACACTGATCTTTTGGGTAGTTATGACGAATTCCACGGCGAAGGCGGCACCGACCTTCTGGATTTCTCCGGCTTTGACAACTCCGTCACCCTGCTGCACGGATCTGGCTTTGTCGTAAGCAACGAAAGTGTTTCGGCCCAAGACGGCGGCACTTTGAAAGACCTGATCTTCTATTCAGGTACAGAAGAATTCGTGGGATCAATCTACAACGATATCTTCGAGCTGGTCGGAAGTGCGGGCACCTTCAGCGGAAATGCAGGCGGCGACCTGATCAGGACCACAGGCCCCCTTGTCGCGTCGACCATTCTTGGCGGCAGCGGTGTTGATACGCTGGAAGATTTGGGTTTTGGTGGCGGCGGTATCGTCGTCAACATGACCAGCAGTGTTCTGTTGATCGGAAACGGCATCTACAGTGACGCCTTTTCGTACACGGACAGCTACGGCGTTCAGCACACCATTGGCGAGTTCGAGAATGTCATCGGCACTGACGAAGATGACTACATCCACGGCAACGAGTTCGACAACCGCTTTACAGACGGTGACGGGGCGGATGTGTTCAGGGGATACGGCGGCGACGACTATGTCGTGGCAGGCGTGAACTCTGCTGAGCTGTTTATCGACCGCTACTATGGCGGCAGTGGCTTT
The DNA here is from genome assembly GCA_937923365.1 of uncultured Sulfitobacter sp. GTDB lineage: Bacteria > Pseudomonadota > Alphaproteobacteria > Rhodobacterales > Rhodobacteraceae > Sulfitobacter. The sequence continues at coordinate 9,872 of CALAIJ010000110.1, read as the reverse complement.
GACACGATCGACTATTCAGCGGCCACAAACGGTATCTACATCAACATGGCGGCAGAATATGCCTACGACCGCGACGGTGAAGGCGCGCCCAGCATTGCAGGCCCTATTGCGATCGGCATCCGTGATACAATTGACGGCTTTGAGCACATCATCCTTGGCAGCGGTAATGATCTGATCCACGCCGATGCGTTCAACCACATCTTTGAGACAGGTGCGGGTAACGACGAGATCCTCAGCAGCACCGGCGAAGACCGTGTTATCGGTGGCCTTGGACTGGATATATACGCAGATTCGAGCTACTTCCCCAACTCGGATCAGTTTGATATCGTTGACTATTCTCAGATCACGCAGGGCGTCACACTGACGTTGACCTATGACGCGGTAGGGAACTATCTGCTCGGGACCGCAACTGGTACGGGGATCGACACCGACACGATTTCCAACTTTGAGCGTTTTGTTGCAAGCCAGGGGGACGATGTCTTTACAGGCGCGGGCACGGATGACTACTTCCTCTACGACGCCGAAGCGGGCGGCGGTGGCTTTGACCAGTTCGATGGCGCGGGCGGCATTGATGTGGTCGACTTCTCCGACTTTGGCGCGGCGATCCTTGTCGACATGGAAGCCGCCATCGAAGTCTCTACCCGCGACTCCTTCGATCTGGACCCGAATACAGGCACATCGCGCGATATTGCCGACCTCACAGATGTCGAAAAGGTCGTGTTGACCCGCTACGATGATGAATATCGCGGCAGGTCCACCGATGATTTCCTTGCAGGAGGGGCAGGCAATGACGTGCTGGCAGGCCGCGAAGGGGAAGACACGCTTGTCGGCTCGGACGGTCTGGATATCGCCGACTACAGCGATGAAACCGGCACGGCAAACAGCAGCACCCACCGGATTGTCGTGGACCTCTCAGGCGAAATTCTGGGCTTCAAAGGGGCAAGCGATAGCTATGGCGACATAGACACCTTTATTGGCATCGAAGGGATCATCGCCAACCGCGGAAATGACGACCTTTATGGCAACCTTGAAGACAACTTCATTGATGGTGGCCGTGGCAATGACATCATATTGGGGATCGCTGGCAGTAACATGCTGATCGGCGGCAGAGGCTGGGACAGCATCAGCGGCGGCATCGACGATGATTTCATCAGCGGTGGCATTGGCAATGACTACCTCATGGGCGGCAGCGGCCAAGACGTGCTAATGGGCGATGAAGGCGACGACACCATTGACGGGGGCGACGGCATCGACACGGCCAGCTATGCCTCCTCTGGCACGGGCATCGCCGCCTATCTCGCCTTCTCGGGCACGGATACAGGCGAAGGGGGTGCGGATGTCTACATGAACGTCGAGAACCTGATCGGTTCGGCCCATGACGACCGACTGATCGGCGATACTGGCAGCAACACCATCAAAGGCGGCGCAGGCCACGATCTGATCAAAGGCAAAGGCGGCGACGACGTATTCTACGGCGATGCGGGCGATGACTTTATCATTGGCGCAGAAGGCAACGATACGCTTTACGGCGGCGAAGGAGCTGACACGCTTTACGCTTTGCGCGGCGTGGACGAGCTCTTTGGCGAAGGCGGCGACGACTACATATATGGCGGTCGGGACAATGATCTGCTGGAAGGCGGCGAAGGCGTGGACCGTCTGCGCGGTAACCTTGGGAATGATACCATGGATGGCGGTGCGGGTGACGATGACCTGCGCGGCGGCGGCAGCAACGATGTGATGAACGGCAGCTCCGGCGATGACTTCCTGTTCGGCCAAGGCGGCGCGGACACCTTGTTCGGCGGCACGGGCAATGACGTTCTGACAGGCGGCAACGGTGCAGGCACCTTTGACGGCATCGCCGATACGTTTGTCTACGCCGACGGCCTTAGCAACGGCGGTGGCTTTGACCGGATCAAGGACTTTGAGGACGGGCTAGATATTCTGGACCTCTCCTCTTTCGGCTACACCGATTTTGCCCAGCTATTGCCGCTGGCGCTTGATACTGGTGCGAACATGCGCCTGAACTTTGGCGATGGAAACGTGCTCTATATCGAGAATTTCAACATCGCTGACTTCTCGGCATCTGACGTGATCTTGTAATCCGGCGGCGAAGGAACTTCGCCTTGGTCTGACAGTGCAAAGCGCCGCCCATCTGAAAGGATGTGGCGGCGTTTCGTTTCAAATGGTCGCAAGGACAGGAAAACCGTCGATCTACGCGCGCACCTCGGATATGAGGGACCCCAAGGATGCATCCCATTCAGACAGGCCGCCCATGCATAACATCAGCCGCATCTATCTTTCGCTTCTGATCGGACTGGCCGTTATCGTCGTGTGCTGGCGCGCCCTGGTGGCGATAGGTGATCTGGTCGCCGGGGACGAGACCGCCTTTCTGGCCTTTCCCCTAACCGTGATCCTGCCCGCCTGCGCGTTTGCATTTTTGGCTGTGCAACAGAACATGACTTCGCAGGAGGGGGCGCTGATGCAACTGGGCGTGATGATCCAGATCGTCCTGATCCTCGCCCTGCCCGGTCTGGCCTTGTATCTCGCTCTTGGGTTTCCGGTGGTCTTTCTGGTGGTCGAACTCTTCGAGACGCGCGCCCCTGCCCCCCTGCGCCACGCCATCAAATCCCGCGTGCTGAGATGATCGATATTGTCCTGCCCGAAGCGATGATGCTGGCCCTGCGGTGGGCGCTGTTACTGGGACCGATTGTGCTGGTGATCGCAATGGTGCATCTGCGCCAACTGTCACGCCGCGCGCAAATCGGCGGGTTGTTCGCCTTTCTGTACGGCGTGGCGATGGTCTTTATAACGCATATCATTGCCGACCACGCGAATTGGTGGCGCTTTGGATGGGACGCACTGATGCTGAACCGCTTGCCTGCGGATATCATCATCGGTGGTGCGGTGCTTTTTGGCCCGGGACTGTATTTCACGTTCCCCAACACGCGCCCGCTGATGATCTGTCTGCCGATCATTGTGGGGCTGCATGGCACGATCTTCAGCTCGCTGGAGCCTTTGGTCTATGCAGGCCCTTACTGGCCTCTGGGCATCGTCTTCGTCTTTGCAACCTCCCATATCCCTGCGATCTATCTGGCGAAATGGACCCAAGCCGACACGCATCTGCCCCTGCGCTGTGCCATGTTGGCCATTATGACGGGGGGCATGATCTTTGCGGTGGTTCCAAGCCTCATCATGCAGGCCATGGGCGGCACGTGGGGCCTGCTGGACCGCTCCGCTGCCAGCCTGGCCCTTGCGGCAGTACTGCTGGCGATCCCTTGCGTGATCGGGCTTTCGGCGAACCAGTCGCTGTGCCTGCAAGGGGGTGGCACGCCCATTCCGCTGGACCCGACCAAGCGGTTGGTCCGCTCCGGCATCTACGCGTACGTCTCCAATCCGATGCAACTATCGGCGGCAGTGATCTGGCTGGTCTTAGGCGCATATTTACAGAATATCTGGATCATGGCCGCATCCGTCATGGCATGGGTCTTTGTGCAAGGGATGGTACGCTGGCACCACCGCCATGACCTGCTGAAACGTTTCCCCGAAGGCTGGCCCGAATACAAGGAAAACGTGGCCGAGTGGCGACCCCGCTGGAGTCCTTGGGTCAAGGAGCCTGCAACATTGTATCTGCCCGTTGGTCATGCACAGCTTAAGCGCATCTTACGCGGGGCCACCGGGCTTCAGGTTGAAAGCACTAACGGCGCAGCACACTACACAAACCCCGCAGATGCACGTGACTTTCACGGGGCCGCTGCCTGTTTGACCGCCTTGTGTCACGTCAATTTCGCGTGGATGCTCTTGGCAGGCGGCGCGCTGATCCCGCTGCTGGCGGCTCAATATGTGCGGCGGCGGCTGCCCACCAAAAGCCGCATCGCATGAGCGGGCCCAGACATCCCCGCACATGGACGTTGGGGCTGGACCACCTGATCCGCATCAAGCGCGACCAATTGCAATTCTACGCAGACATGCGCGCGCGCTACGGCGATACGGTGCGCCTGCGGCTGGGGCCTTACCGATCCCATCTGTTGTTCCATCCCGATCACATCGAAGCACTGCTGACGCGCAAATGGGCCTCCTTCATCCGGTTTCGCAAGCTGACGGATGTGGTGCGGCAATGGAACGGTGACAGTCTGTTGCTGGCGGAAGGTGACGAATGGCGCGCGCGCAGGCGCAAGGTAATGCCGTCTTTCCAGACCAAACGCCTGCCGGATTATGGCGCGATGGCGGTGGCAGAGACACAAAGGCTCTGCGACAGGCTGGCAAGCGGCGCCAAAGGCGGCACAGTCGAGATCGACACCGACCAAACGATGGCGCGGCTCACACTCGACGTGGCGACGCGCACCCTGTTCGGTGCCAGCCCCCGCACCAACGGAGAGGAGATCGAGGCGGCAATCCAGATATTGTCCGAAACCGCGTTCCGCGAATCCACCGCACCGCTGACCCTGCCCGACTGGCTACCGTTAGCCACCAAGCGCAGGAAACGCTGGGCAATGCAGGTGATGGACGCGTCGGTCAGCGGTCTGGTGCGCGAACGTATGGCGCGCGGCGACGCAGGCGATCAGAACGACCTGCTGACGACACTGCTGGAAGAACACGCAGGCGATTTCACCCAGACCCGAAACGATGTGATGAGCCTGCTGATTGCGGGTCATGAGACCTCGGGCGCGCTGCTCAGCTGGCTTTTTGCAAGTCTTGCCTGTGCCCCCGAGTGGCTGGCCCGTGTTCAGGACGAGCTTCGCGAGGGTCTGGCGGGCCGCGCGCCGACGCTTGAGGACCTGCACGCTCTGCCCCTTCTCCGCGCCTGCGTGGACGAAGCACTGCGGCTTTATCCACCCGCCTATAGTCTGTTTCTGCGGCAGGCCGAAGAGGACGTGGACCTGAACGGCTACTTCATCCGCAAGGGCGATCTGGTTCAGGTGATGCCCTATATGACCCACCGCGATCCACGGTTCTTTGATGCGCCGGACCGCTTTGACCCCTCACGGTTTCTGGGCGACCCTGCGTGGCCCCAATTCGCCTACCTGCCTTTTGGCGCGGGTCCCCGCGTGTGCATCGGCCAGAACTTTGGCCTGATGGAGGCCTGTCTGATAGCTGCCACCATTTTGCAGCGCATGACCCCTGCACACATGACGGCGCTCCCTGCCCCGTTGCCACGATTTTCACTCCGGCCCGCCAACGGGCTGCCGATGGTCTGGCACGTCATCCAGAAACCTTAGGCGCTGTGCCGGCGTCGGCAGAAAGCAATCCTGCCGCGTCCCGAACCACCTGAGCCGATTGCGGGCAACGATATCATACAATCCGTCCCGTATCCGGCGCGGCACAAAGCGCATCAAGCCCAGCCAGCGCCATGGCGTGTGCATCTGGCCCAGCAGGGCAAGGCTGGCATCGGTTTTTGTCAGACACCTGCCGTCGGTAATGACCAGATAGGTCAGATCAAGATCCTCCACATCTAGCCCGTGCTGTGCGGCAAGCTGTTGCCCAACTGGTTTGCGCGACGAGGCAAAGTGAAGGCGTTCACCGCTTTCGTGCCGCAACAGAAAGCCCACCCAACTGCTGCACAAAATGCAATCGGTGTCGAACACAACGGTGATGCGGGACGGGTCGGTCATCCGCGCCATACTGCGCGCCAGCCGCACAAAAGCAACCCGCGTTGCTAGGCCAATTGCCGCAGCCTAGCGCGCAATTGCGGGCTGTTTGTTCCTCAGCATGCTTTCACAGATACGCCCACCAAAAGTCAGAATCATATGACTCGCCCCGCTCAAACGGCCAACATTCGCACCAGCTTTGCCAAAAATTTGACAATTTCGTATATTTCGTACACCCATTTGTAAAATTTGTATTGGAGCCGGTGCGCCAAATCACAGACCGTAACAGAGCAGACACCACAACGATTCTGTTTATTTTTGGGAGGAATGAGATGAAATCTCTTCGTAACACCGCACTTGGCCTGTCGCTTGGCATCGCCACTGCAACCTTCGCCTGGGCCGATGGCCACGCCAAGGAACTGACAATCGCGATCGTGAACAACGGTCACATGATCAACATGCAAAAAGTGGCCGAGGCCTACACCGAAGAAACCGGCGTCAAGCTGAACTGGGTGTCCCTGGAAGAAGGCGTTCTGCGCGAGCAGGTCACATCCGACACAGCCACCGGTGGTGGCCAGTACGACATCATCAACATCGGCATGCAGGAAGCGCCCATCTGGGGTGCCGCAGGCTGGATCGAACCGCTTGAGTTCGGTGCCGAGTACGATATCGACGACATGCTGCCCGCAATGCGCAACGGTCTGTCCCACGAAGGTACGCTCTATGCGGCACCTTTCTATGGCGAAAGCTCCATGGTCATGTACCGCAAGGATCTGGCCGATGCAGCAGGCGTGATGATCAAGGACAACGACAGCTGGGACAACGTCAAAGCCGCAGCCGCTGCGATGCATAACCCAGATGCCGGCGTCTACGGTGCCTGCCTGCGCGGCAAGCCGGGCTGGGGCGACAACATGGCGTTCGTCACCACAATGGTGAACTCTTTTGGGGGCGCATGGTTCGACAAAGACATGAAGCCCACGCTTGAGTCCGACGAGTGGAAAGCGGCCATCAACTTCTACGTTGATCTGCTGGGCAACTACGGCCCTCCCGGTTCGGAAGGTAACTCCTTCAACGAGATCCTCGCGCTTTACAACGAAGGCAAGTGCGGCATGTGGATCGATGCCACAATCGCGGCGTCTTTCCTGGAAGTTGACGGCGTAGCCTACGCACAGTCGCCAAACGCAGGTAACCCTGTCGGCGCGAACTGGCTCTGGGCTTGGGCAATGGCTGTTCCCACAGGGACAGACAACACAGAAGAAGCAAAAGCCTTCATCGAGTGGGCCACCTCTAAAGAGTACATCAAGGCGGTTGCTGATCACCCAGAGTTCGGTTGGGGCTCTGTTCCAACAGGCACACGTGCATCCACATATGCCTATGCTGAGTTCCAGGACGTGGCCAAGTTTGCCGCAGCCGAGATGGCAGCCATTGAATCTGCAGCCCCAGCGGCCACAGACATCAAGCCATACGTTGGTGTTCAATTCGCAGCGATCCCCGAATTCCCAGAGGTCGGCACAGCCGTTGCTCAGGAAATCGCGGCAGCCCTGTCGGGTGCCAAGTCCGTCGACGACGCACTGGCCGCAGCACAATCTGCTGCTGACAGCATCATGAAGGAAGCGGGCTACTACTAAGCGTAGTACTCTACCGAGAGGTCCGGCTGATGCCGGGCCTCTCACCCTCCCCCTTTTCGTTTTTTTGGCGAGCCGCGCCGCGCAGCTGTCCTGACAAACGATCCACAATCGCTTAAAATGCACGCCCACTTCATGCAGAGGCCACGAGAAAGCTATGTCCAACAGAACGCTCCCTCGCCTACTACAGACACCCGCAGTCATCCTGTTGCTGGTGTGGATGCTGGTCCCGCTCAGCATGACGCTGTATTTCTCGTTCATCCGCTATGTGCTGAACAACACACGGCGCCCTGAATGGACCAAGCCTGCCTTGGAGAACTGGCGCGGCTTCGGCAACTACGAATACGTGCTGAATGCCAAGGACTTCTGGTTCGCCATTCAGAATTCCGTTTTCATTGTGGCCTCAATCCTTGTGTTGACCGTGGTCCTTGGCCTTGCCATTGCGGTCTTGATCAACCGGACATTCCCGGGACGCGGCATCGTGCGCGTTCTGCTGATTTCACCCTTCTTTGTGATGCCTGCGGTCAACGCGGTCTTGTGGATCAACATGATCCTTGATCCGGTGCTGGGTCTGCAGGGCATCGCGGTGGGCGGGATGAACAACCTTGTCGACGGTATGCGGGACTTTCCGGTGCTGGGCGCGTTCTTCTCGCTCTGGCCCGAGCTTGAGCCGATCTCGTTTCGCGCCACGCAGACCTCTGCCTATGCGGTGATCATGATGGTCACGTGGCAATGGACCCCTTTTGCGGTGTTGATCTTTATGACGTCCCTGCAGTCAGAGGACGAAAGCCAGAAGGAAGCCGCCACACTGGACGGAGCCAGCCCCTGGTCGCAATTCATAAACCTGACCGTGCCGCATCTGGCACGACCCATTGCGATTGTGGTGATGATTCAGTCGATCTTTCACCTGTCGCTCTACGCCGAGATCGAGATCGTCAGCCGTGGCAATGGCAACAAGAACCTTCCGTATCTCATTGGTGAATTCGCCAACAACAACATTGGTGCCGCCAGCGCCACGGGCATTTTCGCCGTCATTCTTGCCAATATCATCGCAATCTTCCTGCTGCGCATGGTTGGCAAAAGCTTGATGGACTAAGGGGACAAGAACAATGGCAGCTGTTACCGAACGCTCGAAACTAAGCTATCTACTCTGGCCTGCGCTGGCGTGGATGGTGGCGTTGATCTTCTTTTTCCCGATCTTCTATCTGGTCCTGACCAGCTTCAAGACGGACGCGGACGCCGTCAAACCGGAGCTCCTGTTCTGGTTTACGCCTACGCTGGAAAACTACACCAACATGACGCAGAACTACGACTAGTGGCGGTTTGCGATCAACTCGGTGATTACGTCGACCTTCGCGACACTGTTCGCGCTGGCCGTAGGTGTGCCTTGCGCCTATGCGATGGCCTTCAACCCCTCGCGCGGCACTAAGGACATCCTGATGTGGATGCTCTCCACCAAGATGTTGCCAGCGGCTGCTGTTCTGTATCCGATGACCTTTCTGACCAAGAACTTCCTTGGCATCTTTGACACGCATTTCCTTGTCATTCTGGTGTTGTGTCTGATCAACCTGCCCATCGTGATCTGGATGCTGTTCACCTACTTCAAGGAAATCCCCAAAGAGATCATTGAAGCCGCGCAAATGGACGGCGTCACCACATGGGGCGAGATCAAGGACATCCTCATTCCGCTGGCATGGGGGGGTGTCGCCTCCACTGCACTGCTGTGCTTTATCTTCTGCTGGAACGAAGCCTATTGGACCGTGCGCCTGACAACCATCGACGCGGCCACCCTGTCAAAGCTGATCGAAGGCAACCGCGCACCTGAGGGGCTGTTCTTTGGACGCCTGTCAGCTGTGTCCACGGCTGCTGTCGGTCCGATCATTGTGCTGGGCTGGTTCTGCCAGAAACAACTGGTGCAAGGTCTCACATTCGGAGCGGTCAAGTGACGTTGAACGCGGCCCCCACTGATCTGACAGGCAAAGTGGCCTTGGTCACAGGTGCCTGCGGTGGCATCGGCGAAAGTGCTGTGGCACATTTCGCGGCTCTGGGGGCCACGGTCTATGCCACAGACATCGCCGACAGCTTTGACGGGCCTGCACACTACCAGCGTTTTGATTTGCTGAGCGATGCGGGCCTTGCCGCCTGCACCGATTGGATCACGCAGATCAAGCCCGACATCCTTTTCAACAACGCCGCCCTTTTTGACATGGGCACTGTGCTTGAGGCGGACCTAACGCAGTTCGACCGCCTGTTTGGCCTGAACGTGCGCGCCTTCTATGCGGTGATGCAGGCGGCTGCGCGCTCGATGGTGGCCAACGGCCAGCACGGCTCCATTATCAACATGGCGTCTCAGGCAGGTCATCGCGGCGAGGCCCTTGTGGCCCATTACTGCGCCACCAAAGCGGCGGTGATCAGCTACACGCAGTCAGCCGCCCTTGCCCTGGCACCACACCATATCCGTGTGAACGCAATCAGCCCCGGTGTGATCGACACACCGATGTGGGCGACGGTAGATGCCCTTTTTGCCAAGTTCGAGGACAAAGAGATCGGCCAGAAGAAACGCGAAGTGGGCGAAGCCGTCCCCCTCGGGCACATGGGCGCGCCGCAAGATGTGGCACGTGCGGCTATGTTTCTGGCCTGCGATCAATCTGCGTACATGACC
>CALAIJ010000109.1 GCA_937923365.1 uncultured Sulfitobacter sp. | reverse complement strand
TCGCGCAACTCGTTCATCTCATCGGGGCCGTGGGTGAGGGGGCGTTCAAAGCCCATCTTCACGCCGGTCCAGCCGTTGGGGTTGTGGCTGGCCGTGACCATGGCGACCGCAGGCGCGTCCAGATGGAACTGCGAGAAGTAGGCCATTGGCGAGAGGGCCGGACCAATGTCCTTCACATGAATGCCCGCCTGCATCAGGCCCAGCATCAGCGCGTTTTTGATCGACAGGGAATAGTCGCGATAGTCGTTGCCCACGGCGATCACAGGCTCAATCCCACGGCGGTGCATCTGGGTACCAAGGCCAAGGCCCAAGGCCGTGATGCCCGGCAGGTTGATGTCGTCAGGATACTTCCAACGGGCGTCATATTCGCGGAAACCTGTGGGGGTGATCATCGCATCACGCAGGAATTCCCATGTGTTCTGGGAAACGGTCGAGGCTGGTTTTGTCATTGGGGTACTCTGCTCAAGGGGGTGGCGGTTAGATCGCCATCGGGTTTTCTTTGGCCAAAGCGTCAAAGCGCATCAGCGTCTCAATCAGGCGGGGCATCTGGTCAAGATAGACCATGTTGGGCCCGTCACTGGGGGCATTGTCGGGGTCCTCGTGCGTCTCCATGAAGACGGCGGCCACGCCGATGGCCACGGCTGCGCGCGCCAGCACAGGGGCGAATTCGCGCTGACCGCCCGAGGACGTGCCTTTGCCGCCCGGTGAGGCCACTGCATGGGTCGCGTCCATCACGGTGGGGTAGCCGGTCTGCGCCATCTGGGGGAGGCCGCGCATGTCAGTCACCAGGGTGTTGTAGCCAAAGGACGTGCCACGCTCGGTCAGCAGGATCTTGTCGTTGCCGGTGGATTTCACCTTGTCCACGATATTGCCCATCTCCCATGGGGCAAGCCATTGGCCTTTCTTGACGTTGACCACGCGGCCTGTGTTGCCAGCAGCCAGCAGCATGTCCGTCTGGCGGCACAGAAACGCGGGGATTTGCAGGATGTCGACAGCCTCGGCGGCAATGGCGCACTGGCTTTCGGTGTGCACATCCGTAAGGACGGGCACATCGTTGGCGCGGGCCACCGATTGCAGGACGCGCAGGCCTTCTTCGATGCCCAGACCACGCTTGCCTTTAAGCGAGGTGCGGTTGGCCTTGTCGTAGCTTGCCTTGAAGACGTATTGCGCGCCTGCGGCGGCGCAGGCTTCTTTCATGCGCCCAGCAATCATCTGCGCGTGATCTTCTGATTCCAGCTGGCAGGGGCCAGCGATCACGGTCAGAGGCTGGTCGTTGCCGATGGTCAAGCCACCTACGGGGACGTGGATCATGAGGTCACCTGTTCGCGCAGAATGGAAGCTGTGAGGGAAAGCATCAGATAGATGCCCGCAAAGATCAGGAAAGCCAGAATGGTGTTCTCGAACTTGCGTGGATAGGTCGGCTCTTCGGGGGCGACGGGTTCGACCGCGACAGTCAGGTAACGGACCTGACGGCTTGCCTCTGTGCGGGCCTGATCCATGGCTGTTTGTGCGGCTTGCAGCTTCAGATCCGAGGCCGCCAGATCAGCCTGCGCCAGTTGAAGCTCAACCGCCTTTTGTGCAAGGGAATCCTCACCTTGCGTGGCGGAGTTCAGACGATCGTTCAACTTTGTAAGCTGCTCTTGCAAGCGGCGCACGTCGCCTTGGGCACCTTCCACTTTGGCACGGTTGGGGCGCGTGTTGTCCAGCAAGGCGGCAAGAGCAAGCTCCTTTTCGATCAGCAGGCCTTCGTAGGTGGTGATCTGGGTGCGGATGGCCACGATCTCGGCCTGTGGGTCGACCCCGTTCTTGACCTGCAGTTCGATCAGATTTTGCTGCACCTCGCGGCGCTCCGCCAGTGCCTGATCAAAGCCCTCTGCCGCGCCTTCCATGCTGTCCTCGCGCTTTTGCTTGGACAGGTTGTTCACCCGCTCCTCGGCATAGTCGATCAGATTGCGCGAAAAGGTCTCTGACACATTGGGATCAGCAGCAATGACCTCCATACGGATCACGCCTTCGGTGGGGTCAAAGCCGATCTTCACGTTCTTTTTGTAGATCTTGTAGGCTTCTTCGTTGGTTGGATCGCTTTCAAGCCGCTGAATGGGGTCGATGGCGGTTTCGGCAAAGTGGTCTTTGAAGCCAGCATCTTTGTCCAGCCGCAACATGGCGTCCTTGGATTGCAGATAGGCCTGAGTGGCGATGCTGTCCTGTCCGGTGGCAAATTGCGTGGGCAACAGGCCGCCAAACGGGCTGGCCCCGCCGCCGCCTTCGCTTTGAATGATCAGGAACTGGCTGTTGGTGGCGTACATCGGCGTCGCCACTTTGTAGAAGTAATAGCCCGCAGCGAAGGTAGGGATCAGCACGAAGAACGCCAGACGGACCATCAAAAGGCCCATCTTCTTGCGGCGACGGCGGGAGATATCGCGCTGAATATCGCCAATCTCGCGGTGGCGGCGCTCTGCCGGGCTTAGCTCCGTGGAGGGCAGGTTGGCCCCGCCGCCTGCTGGTACGGTTTGCGGCAGTTGCACGCGCCCGATGGGTTGGCCGGTTTTCGTGGCGGGCAGGGCTGCACGGGTGTCAGCGGTCGCATTGTCGGCGGCTTTGTCCGCGTCGCCCACCACCAGCTCCAACATGTTGGAGCGCTGAAAGGGGTCGATCCCTTTGGCGCGCAACAGGCGCACGGCGTCAAAGTCGGAGGTTGGTGCAAGCCCGTACTTCTGCGCTACACGGCGCGCCATGCGCAACTGGCGACCCGTCAGGCCTTCGCGCCGGATGGTGTCGATGTCTGTCTCACCGGCGACTTCTGCCGCCGAGGATACCTCACCACTGCGCGGAGCAGGCGCGTCACCGCCGGGCACGGGGCGCGGGCTGGTGGGCTGCTCTTGCGTGGCTTTTGCAGCCGTCGCAGTGGCGCTTGCGCTGCCGGGGGTATTCCGCTTGATGCGGAACTTTCTAGCTTTCGGTTTCGTAGTCATAAAGCTGCTTTGCCTCTTCGAGCGAGTCGAACATATAGAGTTGGCCGCCCAGCAGAACCCCTGCCGTGCGTGCGAATTTTTCGAGTGTCTGTGCCTGATGGGACACGATGATGATCGTCGTGGTGCGCAGCCGTTCCTGCAGGATGTCGCCTGCCTTGCGGTTGAATTCCACGTCCGTGGTTGCGGGCATGCCTTCGTCGATCAGATACATATCAAAATCGAGCGCCAGCATGAGCGCGAATGAGAACCGTGCGCGCATCCCCGCCGAGTAGGTGCCAAGGGGTTGGTCAAAGTATTCGCCCAAGCCACAGAGCCAGCGGCAGAAGCTTTCCACATAGTCGGGGTCCAGCCCGTAGAGCCGCGCGATATAGCGACAGTTTTCCATGGCCGAGATTTTGGTCACAACGCCGCCCATGAACCCCAGCGGGAAAGAGATGTTGCAGCCACGGCGAATTTCGCCTTCGTCCGGCTTTTCAAGGCCCGCCATCATGTTGATCAGCGTTGTCTTGCCTGTGCCGTTGGGCGCCAGAATGCCCAGAGAATTCCCCAATTCCACGCGAAAAGAGACCCGATCAAGGATGACCTTGTGCTGGGACCCTGTCCAGAAGGACTTAGATACATTCTCAAATTCCAGCATGACCTGCTCCGGTTGCTGCGCGATCCCTCTTTAGCAGAGGTGTATTAACGGTCTATTTACCGAATTTGACCACATTATGTCGGAAACGGAAACAAATGTACATTCGCGCCTGCGGGGAAACTCTGCCAGGCAGCGGCAGATCGCGTCGAAGTTGCGTGTCTGTTGTCCGTCAGGTCGCGCGTGGCAGGCTTTCGTCTTGATACATCGACAGGACATGCCCGTCCGGATCGGCAAATTCCGCTGACCATCCACCGGGTGCGTGGCTGACCGGCGTGACGATGGTCACACCCGCAGCCGCCAGCCCGTCTACTGCTGCATCAATGCCGCCATCGGCCATTTCAAAGACGATGATGGGCGAACTTCCCGCTGTGCCTTCCATCTGGAAGAACAGCAGGTCAATGCCGCCCGCCGTGTGGGCGATAAGCCAATCGTTGCCCATACCGTCGTCGCCCATATTGTCCACGGACAGCCCAAGGGTATCGCGGTAAAAGACTTCGGTCTTGGTGATGTCAGACACATAGTAGCAGATGTTGCCAACTTTGCAGGTGTTCAGCATGTCAGGTCTCCTGATTGAGGGTTATGACAGTAAGTTGCCGTGAGGCAGGTTTTTGTGAGCTGCACCCAGCACAAAAAGATGCCCGTCAGGATCGTGACTGCCCAGATGGGCCGGGGCGCGGCGCACAGCCGGCACCAAGGCGCGGCGCAACAACCCGTATGGCAGAGCGCCTGCAAGGTCGGGTGCGGTGTGCAAAGGCGCGTTGGACGTCTGTTGCCAGCGACGGCTGATCTGGGTCAGGCGCTGCCTGAGGGCGGCATCGGACAGCCGCAGCAAGTGACGGATTTCGGGGCGGCTGTGCCCGCTTAGCACAAGGCGGGCGGTGCGCTTTAGGGCAGGGGGCAGGTCTGCCAGAAACGCCTCTGGCATAGATTGGGCGGTGCTGGATGTTGGGGGTTCAAACCCTGCCTCCCGCGCGCGTCTGCGCAGGGCCGTGCGCGCCTCATGGGCGGACCGCTTGCGCAATGCGCCGTGCAGCCACCGGCGGTTCTGCGGACAGTCCAGATCGGCACGGCCAGCCCTCAAGGCGGACAGGAGCACAATGTGCAAAAGGTCTTCCGCCTCATCCGGGCGGCGACTGTACCTGCGCGCCTGACGCAGCAGCATGGCATAGGCAGAAGGGTTCATGCCTGTCAGGCTACGCCACTTTATGCGATCTTCCAATTGCCCAAAAGATCAGCCTGCCTGCCCCGAACAAGGTGCATCGGCGCTGCTCTGATCGGTCGTACGTCCAAGCGAAGGCGCGGCGGCGGTCAACACGGCCCCTTGCTGCCCGTGCAGACCAACCAGTGTCAGACCGCCACTGCTTGCCACGCCATACCCGCGATCACGGCCCCTGTCAGGGCAAACCCCAGGTAGGCCGCAAAGACCCGAGGCTTGACCAGTGCCCAGACCGCAATCGCCGCCGGGATGCAGCTGACGCCGCCCGCAATGACAAAGGACATCGCCGCGCCCTGCGTCATGCCTTGCGCCAACAGGGCCTCCACCAGAGGGACAGCCGCGTATCCGTTCAGGTACGCGGGCGCGCCGACAAGTGCACCAAGGAGAATCGGCATGATGCCGTCGCCCCCCAGAATGGACGCGATCCAGTCTGCGGGCACATAGGTCAGCATCAAGGCCTCGATCACATAGGCAAGTGTCAGCCATTTCACCAAAAACAGCGCGTTCTCCAGCCCTGTTTCGCGAAAAGTGCGGCGACGCTCAGCGGTGCGCCAGAACGCCCATTCGGGCACGCCCGAGAATGGTTTTTGCGTTCCACAACAGCCGCCTATGGCAGGGCGTTCACGCAATGGATTAACAAAGACCGGCGTGCGGGCCATCAGCATCACGCCAAAGCCCCCCATCAGGCCAAGCCCGACAGCGGCCAGTGTTTTGGCCACCGCAAAATCCCACCCCAAGGTGCCCGACGTAATGGCGAACATTGCGGGGTCCATCAGGGGCGACGCCAGCCAGAATGCCATCACCGCCGCCAAAGGCGCGCCGACAGCCAAGAGGGCCGCGATAAAGGGAATCACTTCGCACGAGCAGAACGGGGACAATCCACCCAACAACGCTGCAAACAGGATCATCCGCGCGGTGTTCCCCTCAAAAGCGCGGGCCAGAAGGGTCTCTGCGCCGCTGGCTTTCAGGTAGGCAACCGCCAGCACTGCAAAGAGGATGAACGGCGCGGTGCCCGCCAGTGCTTTTGCGGTGAACTGGAGTGTCGGCACGACCTGCGGCCAATCCAGAACCGCAATTGCTGCAAGGACCCCTGCAGTGATGCCCCAAGCGCCAATCGACCAGCGCCTGCTGTCACCAAGGCTTTGGGTTGCGTCAGTCATGATCGCGGTCCTCGCAGGTTTTCTGCGCATCAGCGCAGCATTCCGTCAGCAGGAAGGTGGAAAGCGCTTCGACCTCGGCATAGGCGACGGCCGCGCAAATGATGCTGCGTCCCTGGCGTTCCTGTTTGACCAGACCCGCAGTTGTCAGCACTTTGAGGTGGTGGGTCAGGGTCGATCCTGTCACGCCAGTGCGTGCACCCAATTCCCCCATAGCAAGCCCGTCAGGCCCTGCACGGACCAAGGTACGCAGGACGCCAAGGCGTTGTTCAGATCCCAATGCAGCAAAGGCGGTTGCAGCACGGGTCAGCGGGGCGGTGTCTGGTGATTCCATTTTCATAATTTTAGAAATATAGAAGTTATGAATCAGCGCAAGAGTTATTTCGACAGGTACCGAAATAACTGCTGAGCTGCCTCAAGCCTTTGCCAAACCAGCCGGTCTTCGCCAGATGAAGGCCTTGGCGCGGCCTTGGAATGCAGTATCAAGGCAGGATGAGCGACATGCGCGATGATCTGAGAGCCTGTACAATCTGCACAGAGCGGTTTGCTGCCACGCATACCGCCCATCAGCCGCGCCCGATTGTCTGGTTCACCCCACAGGCCCGTTTGCTGATCGCAGGGCAAGCGCCCGGCATGCGCGTGCACAAATCCGGCAAGCCGTTTGATGACCCTTCGGGTGACCGCCTGCGCGATTGGCTGGGGCTGGACGCCGCCGCATTCTATGACACCAGCAAGGTGGCGATCCTGCCGATGGGCTTTTGCTTTCCGGGGTATAACGCGAAAGGCAGCGATCTGCCGCCCCCCGCCATATGCGCCAAAACGTGGCGCGCTTCTGCGATGCAGATGTTGCCTGCCATCAAGGTGCAGATTCTGATCGGGGGATATGCGATGAAATATCACCTGTCGGACTTCACCACCGTCACCCAAGCGGTGCAGGCGTGGCGCACGCACCCCAAGGGCGTCTTTGCCTTGCCTCATCCGTCGTGGCGCAATACCGGATGGCTCAAGAAAAACCCGTGGTTTGCGCGTGATGTGTTGCCACGATTGCGGGCGGCCGTAGCGGAGGTACTTGATGACTGAACAGACACCTTTGGATGTGGCCCATGCCGCGATGGAGGCCGCACCTGATGACGCGGCGGCCCGGCTGCGCTTTTATGAGCGTGTGGCAGACGTCGAGCTGTTCTTGCTG
>CALAIJ010000108.1 GCA_937923365.1 uncultured Sulfitobacter sp. | reverse complement strand
CTTGCCCCCAAAGCGCTGCCTTCAGCGCACCGCGCGCGAAAACCGACCGGTCAGAAGCCACGTGCCGCAGGGTGATCCGTTCGCCGGCCGCGGCGAACAGAACGTCATGCTCACCGATGATGTCGCCCCCGCGAATGGCCGTAAAGCCGATGTCGCCGCGTTTGCGCGCCCCCGTGATGCCGTCACGTGCGCGGTCAGACACATCATTCAGCGACACACCGCGCCCTTCGGCGGCAGCCTCGCCCAGCATCAACGCTGTGCCAGAGGGCGCGTCGACCTTTTGGTTGTGATGCGCCTCGATGACCTCGATGTCGTAGTCTTCGTCCAGCGCCGCCGCGACACGGCGGGTCAGTTGCGTCAACAGATTGACGCCAAGGCTCATGTTGCCCGCGCGTACGATAACGGCGTGGCGCGATGCGGGCTCAAGTGCGGCGATCTCGTCGTCGGTCATACCCGTGGTGCCGATGACATGCACCGCGCGGGCTTGGGCTGCGAGCGCTGCAAATTCCAGCGTGGCGGCGGGCGCGGTAAAGTCGATGACCGCCTGCGCAGGCGCGATGGCCTGTAGCGGATCATCCGTGACCACAACCCCCAGCGGCGCACCGCCCATTGCCTCGCCCAGATCCTGACCGATCCAGGGATGGCCCACACGCTCTATGGCGCCGACCAAAGCCAGACGGTCACTGGCCATCACCTGGGTGGTCAACATCTGGCCCATGCGGCCAGAGGCTCCTGTGATCGTCACGCCGGGTAGGTCTGTCATCTCGCGCTCCTTTGATGTCTTGACCCGTGGTCTACCTGCTACCGCCCCGCTTGGCAAAGCCTGCAAAGGCGCTTAGATGGGGACCATGGGAAAGAACAAGTTTCATGAGGGCGCAGGCCCGTCGCAACGGCAACTTCGGGTGGGGGAAACCATTCGCCGCGCCTTATCGGACGTGTTGGCCCGTGGGGATGTCCACGACCCCGACCTGAACCGCCTGTCGATCACTGTGGGCGAGGTGCGCACGTCACCCGACCTCAAGATCGCCACGGCCTACGTGCTGCCTTTGGGCGGTCAGGGGCAGGATCAGGTGATCGAGCTTCTGGCCCGCAACAAAGGCGAATTGCGCCGCGCGGTGGCCAAGAAACTGACGCTCAAGTTCTCGCCTGATTTGCGGTTCCGTCTGGACCAGACCTTTGACCAGATGGACGAGACCCGCCGCATGCTCAGCGAAGACCGTGTGCGCCGCGATGCCGATGCTCCCGACGGGCTGTCAGAGGGATGAGATGCGCCGCCCTCTTTGCGCTGGTGCTGCTGGCCCTGCCTGCGCAGGCCGCCGACTGCCGCAAGGAAATGGTGGCAGGCAACGGCTATGCCATCTGCGAAGTGGACCTGACGCAGGAAAACCTCGCCTTGTTTCTCTATGATGACGCGGGCCTGCCCTTCGGCCATTTCAGCAAGATTGAGGAAAGCCTGAACGCCGATGGCAAATCCCTAGGCTTTGCGATGAACGCAGGCATGTACCACGAAGACCGTGCACCGGTGGGCCATTACGTGGAAGACGGCAAAGAACTGCAAAGCGTTATCTCGTCAGATGGGCCGGGCAATTTCGGGCTTTTGCCCAACGGCGTGCTGTGCCTGCGCGAAGGCCGTGCGGATGTGTTCGAAACCCTGCGTTTTCTGGACGAAGCGCCCGAGTGTATTTCTGCGACGCAATCAGGGCCGATGCTGGTCATCGACGGCGCGCTGCACCCCAAGTTTCTGCGCGACAGCACCTCGCGCTACATCCGCAACGGCGTGGGCACCAACGCAGACGGCACGCGGGCCGTTTTTGCCATCTCGGACACCACGGTGACGTTTCACGAGTTCGGCAGCCTGTTCCGCGATCATCTGGGCCTGCCGAACGCGCTTTACTTTGACGGCAACGTCTCGCGCCTGCGCGCCCCTGATCTGGAGCGGGACGATATCGGGTTCAGCGATCTGGGCCCGATCATCGGCGTGGTCCGCGACGCGACGGAGCCCTCTGACTGACCATCCGCCATGCCGCATCGTCCCCGATCCCTAGCGTGACCCTGTGGGGCGCGGCGGATGCAGATGGGGCTATTGCTGTCGCAGCATTTCCTCGCATGTGCAGCAGCACGCATTTTGCAGCGCATCGGATTTCACCAGAGCGGCCATTGAGAAGAGCAAAATTGGGTATTTCCAAACCACCCTTTCGCCGCGCGGGGTTCCAACAATCGAGTCGCGGAAAAAGCAGGCTTTAACCTTAGCGCAACCAATGGCTGCTTTCGATTGGCTGAGCGTATCGTGTTAAGTAACGTAAAGCCAAAGTCCGAAGGTGCCGAGCTTGGTCAAGATGGCCCTAGCGCGACCAATTATAGTCGCCAGTTCCGAAAAATAAGTTTAACCGAATTGGCTTTAGGTCCGAATGGGCGCGGCTCATCGTTCCTGCTGTGACCAGTCATCTTTACTTAGCCCCAACTTGTTGAGACGCGAAGAAAGTGTCGTCGGCCGGATGCCCAGCATTGCTGCGGCACCATCCTTGCCGGAAACTTTGCCGCCGGTCTTCTTGAGCCAGGCAATTGTATTGGCAATACGGATCTGTTCAACATCAGCTTCTGT
>CALAIJ010000107.1 GCA_937923365.1 uncultured Sulfitobacter sp. | reverse complement strand
AGCAGTCACAGAGGCTGTATATCAACGCGGAGGAACGTGACCGGTTTCTCTCTGTTGCCGAAACACGGCCTGCCCACGTCCGCGCTTTCTGTCTGACGCTACTCTACACAGGCTGTCGTATCTCCGAGGCGCGAGAGCTAACTTTCGCGTCAATACAGCCAAGCGCTCGACTGGTCTCATTCCGTAGTCTTAAGAAGCGAGAGAAGCATCACATCAGAGAAGTCCCTGTCCCACAGAAGCTCATTGATGCACTTGCTCCACTACCCAGAGAGCTAGGTCACCCTATCTGGACTGCCAACAACAAACCTATCGCTCGAGTGACCGCCTACCGTTGGGTCAAAGACGTGATGAGCGAGGCCGGAATCACCGGACCACAGGCAACGGCCAAGGGCTTGCGGCATGGTTACGGCATCCACGCAGTACGTTCAGGTGTTCAGCTTCACATGCTTCAAAAGTGGATGGGTCATGCGAATATGGCGACAACCGCCATCTACGCAAACGCTATCGGAACAGAAGAGTTGGAGATAGCGGACAGGATGTGGTGAACATTCGTACTCATAGCAGTTCGTGCCCAAACCCAAAAATCCAGAGCCTATTACGAGCCTAAGATTTTCCGATATCTGCTAAGTCTTTGTTTTTATGGTGCCCGGGGGCGGAATCGAACCACCGACACGAGGATTTTCAATCCACTGCTCTACCCCTGAGCTACCCGGGCACGGGAAGGCCCCCAAAAGGGGGTCGGGTGAGCGCGTTCTAGGCTGCGCGGGGGGAGGTGTCCAGCCTCTTTTTGCGCCAAATCGTGTGCAAGGCTCAATGCGGCTTTTCAGGCGTGTTCTGGGCGGCTTCGGTCGCCTCGATCGCGGCGTCGATATCGTCAGGATCACGGGAGGGGACCGCGTAGGAGCCATTCATCCATTTGGCCAGATCCACATCCGCGCAGCGCCGCGAGCAGAAAGGTCGGTACTTGGCGTCCGTCTCGCGCGCGCAGATGGGACAGGCCATTACAAAACCTCCGCCAAGGCTACGCGGGCGCGTTTGCGTTGCAATTCAAAATGGCCCAGCGGCGTCCAGCCGACAAGCGTGGTGTCCACTTCGTCACCGCGAAACGCCCCCCGAAGGGCGCTTTCAAAGGTACGGCGGTCCTTTTTCGGCATTGGCGCCAGATCAAGGGTAATCTGCCCGCCCAATCCACGCACGCGCAAGGCGCGCGGCAGCAAGCGGGCGCAGGCCATGTTCGCTTTGACGCCTGCAGCCAAGGAGGCATCATTGCCGGTGTTGACGTCGACAGCCACCAGCGCGCGGGTGGGCTCCACATACATGGAGGCACCACCGCCCAAGGCCACATGCGCGCCCTTGGCGGTCTCCAACGCGTCCAGAACGCCGTGGGTTTCAAAGCCGCCATCATCCGTGACGACCTCCGCAGGGTCGGTCCAGTCGCGCCACGCCAGAAGGTGCGGCCCGTCGCCCATCGCGAGCGTCTCCATCCCTGTGCCGTCGTCCTCCATCACATTGCGCGCAAGGCCCAGCATGGTGGTGATGTCATCAGCAATGTCTTCGGCATCCGCACCCGCGCAGGAAGAGCGCAGGATCAGGCCGAAACCCACCCCTTCCATCGCCTCATGTGCGATTTCCAGCAGGCTGTCACGGGTATCCTCGTCCTTGATCCGGCGCGAGATGTTCAGGCCCGGTGCGTCGGGCGTGACAATGGCGTAACGGCTTTTGAACAGGATCTTGGCCGTGACAGGGATGGCCTTGCCCGCCTCGGCATAGCCTGTGACCTGCACCAAGATGGCTTGCCCCGGGGCGAGGCCCTTGATCTGGCGCAAAAAAGCTGAGCCGTCAGGGGTTTTCAGGAACATGCCGCCCTGCCCTTTGACGGGACGGTCCGCGATGGCGCGATACACCGTACCAGGGCGCGGCGTGTCGCTGTCGATCAGCAGATCGTCCAGCTTGCCATCCACCATCAGGGCGGCCGCTTCGACGTCGCCCAAGTGGTCCAGAACGATTGTGTTGCCCTTCATGGCGCTTCTCCGTGTAATGGGTATCCGGCCGCCACCAACAGGTTCGCCGTCTCCGTCAGGGGCAAACCCACGATGGCGGTGTAAGAGCCGCTGATCCATGGAATGAAAGCAGCCGCAGGGCCCTGGATACCATAGCCGCCTGCCTTGCCCTGCCAGTCGCTGGTGGCAAGGTAGGCGTTGATTTCGGTCTCGGAGAGCGCCTTCATCCGCACCGTGCTTTGCACGTCACGTTGCCAGAGCGTCTCCCCGCGTTTGACCGCAATAGCGGTGATCACTTTGTGGCGACGCCCTGACATCAGACGCAAGAACGCCTCTGCTTCTGCCCTGTCTGAGGGTTTGCCCAAGATACGGCGGCCAAGGGCCACAGTGGTATCCGCACACAACACGATATCATCCGAATCCGCAGGCACAGCCGACACTTTTTCGGCAGCCATGCGGTTGCAATAAGGCCGCGGGAGTTCGGTGCGCAGCGGGTCTTCGTCAATGTCAGGGGCGCGGATAGCGTCCGGGGTCACGCCAATCTGGGCGAGCAGTTCAAGGCGGCGGGGGGAGCCTGATCCGAGGATGAATTTCATATGACCGTCACCCTGTCGCGCCCGGAATGGCCACCGGGTGTGGCCGCGCCCCGCTATGCGGGACCCTCACCACACGAGGTGCACCAGAGGTGCCCCTTACTTGAAACGGTAGTTGATCCGACCCTTGGTCAAATCATACGGCGTCATTTCCACCTGAACTTTGTCGCCAGCCAGAACGCGGATGCGGTTCTTGCGCATCTTGCCTGCCGTATGCGCGATGATCTCATGGCCGTTCTCAAGTTCGACCCGAAAT
>CALAIJ010000106.1 GCA_937923365.1 uncultured Sulfitobacter sp. | reverse complement strand
AATCTTTCGCAGCAGGTAGAGAATGATGCACGGACAAATCTGGGGGATGTAGTCTTTAGGACGGTTATTCCACGCAATGTTCGTGTCAGCGAAGCGCCCAGCTTTGCTATGCCGGTGCTTGCCTATGATCCGCAGTCCAAGGGGTCACAGGCATACCGCGCTTTGGCGCAAGAAGTGATTGATAACAATAGCTAAGGGGATCAGCATGGCCGATAGAAAAGATCGCAAGCGTGGACTGGGGCGCGGCTTGTCCGCCTTGATGGCTGACGTTACCGAGAACGAACAAGCAGCCGCCCGAGGCCCCGCCGCTGGTGAGCAAATGGTGCCAATCGAACAGATCACACCCAACCCTGAACAGCCGCGCAAGCGGTTTGCAAAGGGCGATCTGGATGATCTTGCCGCCTCCATCAAAGAAAAGGGCGTCATTCAACCGCTGATCGTGCGCAAGCGGGTAGATGGTTCCTTTGAGATTGTCGCGGGCGAACGCCGCTGGCGCGCCGCGCAACAGGCGCAGGTTCATCAGGTCCCCGTCATTGTGCGCGACTTTACCGATGTTGAGGTTCTTGAAGTTGCCATTATCGAGAATATCCAGCGTGCCGACCTAAATGCCGTCGAAGAAGCAGCAGGGTATCGCCAGTTGATGGACCGGTTTGGCCATACGCAAGAAAAGATGGCAGAAGCCCTTGGCAAAAGCCGCAGTCATATCGCGAACCTTCTGCGGCTTTTGAACCTTCCGGAGCCGGTGCTGGAAATGCTGCGGAATGGGGACTTGAGTGCCGGTCATGCACGTGCCTTGATCCCTGCCGATGATCCTTTGGCGCTGGCCAAACAGATTGTAAAAGGTGGCTTGTCTGTCCGCGCTGCGGAAGCTTTGGTGAAATCCGAAGGGAAGGACAGCGCAACATCATCGTCGTCAGGCAAATCGTCCGGCGGATCTGAAAAAGATGCGGATACCAAGGCGCTTGAAGGAGATTTGTCCGCATCTCTTGGCATGAAAGTATCTTTGGATCACAAGCCGGGACAAGAATCGGGTACCATGACTGTATCCTACAAGTCGCTGGATCAGCTGGATGCCCTCTGCCGGATGCTCAGTGGCTCTTAATCAGCCAGCAGGTCCTCAAGCACAGCATTCAAGACCATAAGTCCTTGATTTGTAACGGATAATCGGTCTTTCGTTCGCTCGACCATGCCAATCTCTGCCAGATGATCCAGTTTTGACTGCGGTAGCTTTGATCCTCGCAATGCCTCAACGCGAGACAGATCAATGCCCTCGCGCAAACGCAGGCCCATCATCAGGAATTCACTTGCCTGATCCTGCGGGGATAGCGCTTCGCGTGGATGCTCCGTGTTTCCCGCGGTCGCGCCGTCCAGCCATCGGGTGGGATTGCTAAAGGCATGGGTCGCAAGCTTCGTGCCATTCAGCGTCAACCGTCCATGTGCGCCAGGACCGATGCCGACGTAATCGCCATAGCGCCAGTAGATCAGATTGTGACGTGATTGCGCACCGTCGCGGGCATGGTTTGACACCTCATAGGCTGGCATGCCCATCTCACCGCAGATGTCCTGCGTCGCCTCGAACATATCAGCGCCAAGATCATCGCCAGGCAGGCCGCGCAGCTTGCCAATGTTGTAACGGTCGCCAAATGCGGTGCCTTGTTCGATCGTCAATTGATACAGCGAAATGTGGTCAATCGCCATTGATAGAGCCTGCTTTAGCTCAATCTTCCAGTCAGCAAGCGTTTGATCCTGCCTGCCGTAAATCAGATCAAAGCTGACCCGATCAAAGCTGTTGCGCGCGATGTCAAAGGCCGCCAGCGCTTCGGATGCTGAATGGATGCGGCCCAAGCGTTTCAGATCAGGATCATTCAACGCCTGAACGCCCATGGATACACGACTGACGCCCGCCGCACGGTAGGCATTGAAGCGGCCCGCCTCGACAGAGCCGGGGTTTGCTTCCAGCGTAATCTCCAGATCATTCCCAGTGGGCCAAAGCGCCTTTAGGTGGGCAATTACATCGGCCACGACATCAGGGTCCATCAGGCTGGGCGTGCCGCCGCCAAAGTAGACCGCGTTCAAAACGCGCCCTTGGGTCTGTGACGCTGCGCGGGAAAGCTCCGTCAGATAGGCGTCACGCCATGCACGCTGGTCGATGGTCAGGCTGACGTGGGAATTGAAGTCGCAGTAAGGGCATTTCGCCTCGCAGAACGGCCAGTGGATATAAAGGCCGAAACCACCGTATTGCCAGTCTTCAGTCAAAACAGCCCGCGATCAGTTTGGCAAAAGCATCGGCCCGATGGCTGATCGCATTCTTCTGATCCGCTTCCATCTCTGCAAAGGTTACGTCGTGGCCGTCGGGTTGGAACATCGGATCATAGCCGTGCCCAAGCGCACCGCGCAAAGGCCAGACAAGTGTGCCGTTGACGCGCCCTTCAAAAACCTCGTCATGCCCATCGGGCCAAGCCAGCACAAGGGTCGCACAGAACCTTGCCTTGCGCGGATGAGGCGCCTCTTTGTCTTCTAGCAAGGTATGGGTCTTGGTCATCGCCATCAGAAAATCACGGCCATCCGGCGTTTCCGCCCAATCAGCGGTATAGACACCGGGCGCATTGTCCAATGCTTCCACCTCGATCCCTGAATCGTCGGACAGTGCGGGCAAGCCTGTGGCCTTCACGGCTGCATGGGCCTTGATCCGCGCATTGCCGGCAAAGGTGGTTTCCGTCTCTTCCGGTTCGGCCAGATCAAGTTCAGCGGCGCCCACTACCGTCACCCCGTGCGGGGCGAACAATTGACGCATCTCGTCCAGCTTGCCCGCATTATGGGTGGCAATCAGGATGCGGTCGCCGGTGAACTTGCGCGGGCTCATGCGAAGGCGGCTTTCTGGACCGCGACCAATTCGCCTATGCCCTTTTCAGCAAGGTCCATAAGCTGGTTCATCTGGTCGCGGGAATAGGTGGAGCCTTCGGCGCTCATCTGTACTTCGATCAGTTTCTTGCTGCCGGTCATGATGAAGTTGCCGTCGACGCCAGCCTCAGAGTCCTCGGGGTAGTCCAGATCAAGAACGGGTTGGCCCGCATAGATGCCGCAGCTGATCGCAGCCACGGGATCAACCAAAGGGTCCGATACCACGTCGCCTGCTTTCATCAGTTTGTTCACAGCCAGACGCAAGGCAATCCAGCCGCCAGTGATTGACGCACAGCGCGTGCCACCATCCGCTTGCAACACATCGCAGTCCACGGTGATCTGACGTTCACCCAAGGCGGAGCGATCAACGCCCGCTCGCAGGGAACGACCGATCAGGCGCTGGATTTCAACCGTACGACCGCCTTGCTTGCCTGCTGCCGCTTCGCGCCGCATGCGCGTGTTGGTCGCGCGTGGCAACATGCCGTATTCCGCCGTTACCCATCCAAGGCCGGAGCCTTTGATGAACGGGGGCACGCGGTCCTCGATGGTAGCGGTACACAGCACATGGGTGTCACCCATTTTGATCAGGGCGGACCCCTCGGCATGCTTGGTAAAGCCCACCTCGACCGTTACGTTCCGCATTTCGTCCAAGTTCCGACCAGAGGGGCGCATGACATATCCTTTTTTATGATCCAACGCAGATAGCGTCCCAGCCCCCCGCGATGCAACCCCGATTGACGTTTGGGGTGCGGCAACCTTTATTACATGTCAAAGAGGGCTCAATGACCGAAACATCCGATCTGTTGCAGGAAATGAATGATCGCTCGCGCGAGGTGTTCCGGCGCGTGGTCGAAGGTTATCTGGAAAACGGTGATCCTGTGGGGTCGCGCACGCTGACGCGTGACTTCAGTGAAAAGGTGTCCGCCGCCACGATCCGAAATGTGATGCAGGATCTGGAACATCTGGGCCTTCTTGGGTCACCCCACGTCAGTGCGGGGCGAATCCCCACGCAGATGGGCTTGCGCATGTTTGTCGATGGGATGATCGAAC
This sequence comes from uncultured Sulfitobacter sp., assembly GCA_937923365.1. Classification (GTDB taxonomy): domain Bacteria; phylum Pseudomonadota; class Alphaproteobacteria; order Rhodobacterales; family Rhodobacteraceae; genus Sulfitobacter. Next base: position 1,611 of record CALAIJ010000106.1, on the reverse strand, counting down.
TGGGCGACCCGTCAGAAACCGACCGCGAAAAGATCGACGCCACGCTGGGGGCAAATGACAATGATGTGGGCGGGCTGCTGGACCGCGTTGGTTCAGCCCTGTCCGGTGTCACCCATGGCGCGTCACTGGTGCTGACACCCAAATACGAAGCGCCCATCAAACATATCGAATTTGTGTCGCTGTCCCATGATCGCGCGCTAGTGGTCTTGGTGTTTTCTGATGGTCATGTAGAAAACCGGTTGTTCACACCACCCCCCGGCCAGACGCCCAGCTCCATGCGCGAGGCGGCCAATTTCCTGAACGCGGTTGTCGAAGGCAAGACCCTGAGCGAGGTACAGGGCACCATCGCCCTTGAGATCGAAGCGCGACGACAAGAGATCGATATCCTCTCGCGCGCATTGGTCGAAAGTGGGCTGGCGCTGTGGCAAGGTGGGTCTGATGATCCCGAGCGCTTGATCGTGCGCGGACGTTCAAACCTGCTGGATGAAGGCACCGAGGCGGCAGATCTGGAGCGCATTCGCACCCTGTTTGACGACCTTGAACGCAAGCGCGATATCGCTGATTTCCTCGAACTGGCCGAAGGCGGCGACGGTGTGCGCATTTTTATCGGCTCAGAGAACAAACTTTTCTCACTTTCGGGTTCCTCTTTGGTGGTTTCCCCATATATGAACGCTGATCGAAAGGTGATCGGTGCGGTCGGTGTGATCGGACCCACGCGCCTGAACTATGGACGCATCGTGCCGATTGTGAATTACACGGCACAACTGGTCGGCAAACTTGTGTCCGACCGGAGTTAGAGGTGGAAGATGGCAGAGCGTAACGAAGAAGAATTTCTGGACAATATCGATGAAGCCGAGGCAGATGTCTTTGCCGATGAAATGGCCGAGATCGACGATGAAGCCCTTGAAATGGACCAGCTGCGCGCAGAACGTGACCAGCTGAAAGACCGTTTCATGCGCGCCCTTGCGGATGCAGAGAATGCGCGCAAGCGGTCCGACAAAGATCGTCGCGAGGCAGAGAACTACGGCGGGTCCAAGCTGGCCCGTGACATGCTGCCCGTTTACGACAACATGAAGCGTGCGCTGGAAGTGGCCACCGAAGAGCAGCGCGAAGTGTCCGGCCCGCTGCTTGAGGGTGTTGAACTGACGATGCGTGAATTGCTCAACGTGTTTAAAAAGCACGGCATCGAAGTGATCGCGCCAGAGGTCGGTGATCGTTTCGATCCCCAGCACCATCAGGCGATGTTCGAAGCACCGGTTCCCGGCACCAGGTCAGGGGACATCATTCAGGTCGCTGCCGAAGGCTTCATGCTGCATGATCGGTTGCTGCGTCCTGCGCAGGTTGGCGTCTCGTCTCAGCCTGCTGGGTAATTGATCGTCGCACTTTGGAAGGGCCTAATGAACGAATAGTAAGGGGCGGTCAGGTTTTGGCCGCCTCTTTCAGTTTGTAGAGCAGATCAAGCGCCTCTCTGGGGGTAAGCTCATCGGGAATGATCTCAGAAAGCTGCTCTTCGACCTTCGACTCCTGTTTGGGGGCAGGGGGCGGCGTTGGGCTCACGGAAAACAGCGGCAGATCGTCGATCAGGGTCTTTTGGGTCGCACCGCCTTCGCG
>CALAIJ010000105.1 GCA_937923365.1 uncultured Sulfitobacter sp. | reverse complement strand
GTGCCACGGGTCAGACCGGCGGGGAATTGCGCAAAGCCTTCAGCGTCCGTGGTTGTCGTGCCCAACACCGCATTGGCCCGCGACACCAGCGTCAGCGTCACCCCCGCCCGCGCCGATGCGTCCGACAGGCTGCGCAGGTTGACCGACATGCCGTCCACGCCGGACCACGTGGAGATGCCCAGATCACTCAGCACAAACCACTGGGTCGCTGCGGGAAAATCATAAGGGTCTTGCCCGGGCACAGAGGCGCTGAGCGCATAGATGCCCGCGGGCTGATCGGCGAGCGCCTCTGCCAGCGGCAACCGCGTGGTCATGTCGATGTTCAGCGTGTTTTGCACGTCGCCCGTGCCGGTCCAGACCTCTTGGGCCAGATCGCGAGAGAACTGGTCATCCTCGTATTTGCTGAGCGGCTTGCCGAAATAGCTTTCGCGGATGGTGCGCACCAGATTGCGGTCACTGACACGGCGCAGTTTGAGGGCAACGGCGTCCACATTGACAGTCTCGATGGGTAGGGCGGCATCAGCGGTGCGGGGCAGCACATAGGCACGACCCGAGAACCGGACCGATGGCGCACGGTCGCGGACGTAAACGCGCAAACGCACGTCCTTGTGCAGCACCTCTCCACTGGCGGCAGGCAGGCCTGCGCGGAAAGTCATATCATAGCGTTGCCCGTGCTCGACCCCGTCGATGCACAACTGGCTTTCGTCCGCCTGCACGACCAAGCCGCGCCCTTCGATCCGCACAAAAGGCTCGTAATCAACGCCTGCCTGCACGAGCTTTTCAGAAAACTCCGCACAGATGCGCGGCGCGGCTGCGTTGTTGTCGGCGCGATGTTCGGTAATGCGAAAGCCGTACTTGCCGATCGCCTTGTCGAGCGCCTGGGCCAGATCATCCCGCGGGCTGATGTCTTGCGCCAGCCGCAGGGCGGGGATCATGTCGCGCCCGCGGCGGTTGGCCTCTAGCGCCTGCGCCAGAAAGCTGAGCGCATCGGCCCGGACCGCCGCCCCATCCGCGCGCAGATAGGCGTTGGTAGCAGCCATGACGGCGTCCGCGTTGTGACGGCGCCGGTCAGAAGAACTGTCGACCTCCTTGGCACGGCGCAACGACAAATGCGCAAACCGCGTCCACAGATCGGCGCGGTCACTGGCGGCAATGGCTTTGCCCGCCCAGCCCAGCGCATTGCGGGTATTGCCCTGCTCTTCGGCGCGCAACATGGAGGCGATCAGATCATCCGTGGTTTCAACCCCGAAAGAGAAACGCCGCGCATTGCTGGCGACAAAATCCGCAGCCCGCGTGATATCCCGGTCTGACAGGAACGACAGATCCGCACGACGGGCAGCGGCCTGCGCCAGCACACGGGCATCGGTGCCGACCTTGCGCGCTGACATTGCCCCTTCGTAAGGCTGGCGGTCGGTAATCTCGGACTTGGGGAAACACGAGCCGTTGCGGCTGTTGAACGTGAAGGCGACGCAGGCTGACTGCGCCGAACACGCCTGCGCACAGGCCTCTTGCGTGGTGTCGAACAGATTGGTCAGGTCCGCGCCGTAAAAGTCCACGTCCCGCGACATCAGATAGCGGTGCTCGGGCACGCTTGTCTGTGCGGCAAGCGGCAGGGCACACCCCATGATAAACAGCAACGAAAGGCGCAAGATACGAAACGGGCCCATGACAATCTCCTGTTTGAAATGCCGTCAGGGTGCCACGCTGACCCGCATCGGGCAAGTCTCGCGACCCTTTAAGCAGATGTTCACCTCGTTGGCAGATTTTAGCGGCACCGCATTTGGCCCCTTCCGGAGCATGGGATGAACCTTGCCACCAAACTGACAACCGAACGCCGCGCCCGTCTTGCGGCGGAGCGGATGCTTGAGCTCAAGCAATCGGAGTTGTTTGAGGCGAATCGAAAGCTCGGGAAACACGCCAAGCAGCTGAGCGAAGAGATCACCGAAACACGCGCCGAAGTCGAAACGATTCGCGGCGAGAACAAGCGCGTCAAATCCGATCTGTCTGCCGCCAACCAGCGCATCGCCATCACTGAGCGGCGGCTGTGGCATTCCATCCAGTCGTTCATGGACGGCTTTGCGCTGTTTGACAGCGACAACAACCTTGTCATGGCAAACAACGCCTATCTGGCCGTCTTCGACGGACTGGAAGAGATCAAACCGGGCGTAAACTACGTGACCATTCTGCAAGTGCTGACCGACGAAGGCATCGTCAACACGGGCACCATGCGGCCTGCAAGCTGGCGGCAGATGATGGTGGACCGCATTCACGAACCCAATCCGCAGCCTGTCATTCTGCAGCTTTGGAACGGCATGCATGTGCGCCACGTCAACCAACGCGGGCCTGCGGGCGATATGGTGTCGCTGAGCCTCGACATCACGGCCACGGTCCGGAACGAACAACAGTTGAAAGAGGCCCGCGCCATCGCCGAAAGCGCCAATCGCGCCAAATCCGCTTTCCTTGCCAACATGAGCCACGAGATTCGCACGCCCATGAACGGCGTTGTCGGCATGGCCGATGTGCTGATCGACACCGAACTGGACAGCGAACAGAAGCTTTATGTTGATACCATCCGCAACTCGGGCGAAGCCCTGCTGGTGATCATCAACGACGTGCTGGACTACTCAAAGATCGAAGCCAAAAAGCTGGAGCTGCATCCGGAACCCTTCGATCTGGAACGCGCCATTCAGGAAATCCTGATGCTGTTGCAGCCCACGGCGCGCTCCAAAGGGCTGTCGCTGGTGGTGGACTACGACATGTTCCTGCCCACACAACTGGTCGGCGATCCGGGCCGCTTGCGGCAGGTGCTGACCAACCTTCTGGGCAATGCGGTCAAGTTCACCAATCACGGCCACGTCATGGTCCGCGTCACCGGCATGACAGACGAGGCGACCGCCACCGCCGATCTGCGCATCACCATCGAAGACACGGGCATCGGCATCCCTGCGGACATGGTCGATCACATCTTTGGCGAATTCAATCAGGTCGAGAACGAGCGCAACCGCCAGTTCGACGGCACGGGTCTTGGCCTCGCCATCTCGCAACGTCTGGTGGAGATGATGGACGGCGAAGTCTGGGTCACATCAGAGGAAGGCGAAGGGTCCTGCTTTGGCTTCTCCGTGGCGCTTGGCGTTGCAGAAGCGGGATTGCTGGACCCCGCCCCTGACCTGAGTGACGTGGGCCCGCTGATGGTGGTCAGCGAAGTGCACGCGACCCTCAATGTCCTTGCCCGCCAGTTGGGCCGGCTGGGCGCCCATGTGACCACCTGCGAATCAGCCGCCGAAGCGCTTGACGCGATGTCGCCCAGCATCGCGCTGGTCATCGCCGATCACCAGATGGAGGTGACGGACGGGCCAACCTTTGCGCAGATGCTACATCAAAGTGGCGATGACACGCCTGTGCTGCTGCTCTCTGCGATCCCGAGCGAGGCGGAAAAACATCCCCACCGCGATCAGGTGCAAAGCGTGTTGCAGTTCCCGCCGCCCCGACTGGAACTGATCAGCCAGATCCGCGATCTGGCGGGTGCCGAAGCGCCCGCGCTGCCGCCAAAGAAGCGACACATGCGTATTCTGGCGGCCGAGGACAACAAGACGAACCAGCTTGTCTTCCGCAAGATGATCAAGGATCTGGATGTGGACCTGCGTTTTGCCGCCAACGGTCAGGAGGCGGTTTCGCTCTATCAAGACAGTACACCGGACATTGTGTTCATGGATATTTCCATGCCGATCATGGACGGCAAAGAAGCCACCCAAGCGATCCGTGCGCTGGAGGAGGGCACAGGCAGACACATTCCAATCGTGGCCCTGACCGCCCATGCGATGGAGGGGGATGGCGCGGGCATCATGGCCGCGGGGCTGGATCACTACCTGACCAAACCGCTGCGCAAACCGGAGATTCTAGAACGGATCGAGGACGCGCATACCGACACGATGCGCCCCTTGCTACCGGATCAGGACGCGGGGTAAGGGCGCACGAAAACGGGACGCTGCGGCGTTGAGGCTGCCGCATCAAAGGCATAGCCGCCGGTGTCGAAAGAGGTTATCGCCTCGGCCTCTGTCAGACGGTTCTGGATGATAAAGCGCGCCATGGCACCCCGCGCCTTTTTGGCAAAAAAGCTGACGATCTTGGGGCCTTTGCCATCGCCTTTGTCTTCCATGAATTGCGGCGTGACGATGCTCAGCTTCAACGCTTTGGGCTGTACGGCGCCAAAGTATTCCTGGCTCGCACAATTGATCAGCACCTCGCTGCCTGTCGTTTCGCCCAGCGCATTCAGCGCCTTTGCCGGAGCGTCCCCCCAATAGTCATAGAGGTTCTTGCCGCGGCGGGTCTTGAGACGGCTGCCCATCTCCAGACGGTAGGGCTGAATCGCATCCAAAGGGCGCAACACACCGTAGAGACCTGACAGAATGCGCAGATGGTCCTGTGCCCATGCCATTTCATCCGCATCAAGGCTGCCCGCTTCGAGGCCCTGATAGGTGTCGCCGGCAAAGGCAAGTGCTGCAGGACGGGTCACATCGTCTGACGGCTCGGCCTCGAACTCCTGAAAGCGCGCGCGGGTCAGACGGGCCAGATCGTCCGACAGGCTCATCAGCTTTTTGGTGTCGCCCAAGGTCAGATTGCGCGCGGTTTTGGCCAGCCGCACGGCGTCCTCCTGGAAGTCCGGTTGTGTTGCGGGGACGTCGCGCGCCGCCCAGTCCAGCTTTTTGGCTGGTGAAATCACCACAAGCATTTGCTCATCCCCTTTAGGTCTTCGCCGTTACTTAGCCCGCGTCCCGCAGGACGTCCAGAAAGGCGGTGCCAAATCGGTCGGCGCGCCGTTCGCCCAGCAGCCGCGACAGCGCGGTTTCGTCCGCATTACGCAGTTGTGCGACCTTAGCCAGCAGGGACGCAGAACAACTCAGCGGCTTGTCCGTGCCTGCAGCCCCGCGTGCCAGATCGGCCTGCACCTGCAACAGCTGGTCATAAACCTGCCCCGCATCACGCCCTGCCAGTTTGCGCCGTGTGGGATGCACCTGCAGCGCCTCACCGTTGATGACTTCAAGGAAAGCATCGCCGTAGGTGTCCAGCTTTTTGGCCCCCACACCGCTGATCCCTGCCATGGCGTCCAGATCACGCGGCCGCGCCTCGGCCATCTCGATCAGGGTGCGGTCGGTAAAGATGATGTAGGCGGGCACCTTTGCCGCCTCCGCCAGCCCGCGCCGTTTGGCCTTGAGCGCGCTGAGCAGGGGCGCGTCCTCTTCGCTGACCATCTGTTTG
>CALAIJ010000104.1 GCA_937923365.1 uncultured Sulfitobacter sp. | reverse complement strand
ATTTGAGGAAGACAGCGTTTCCGTTGCCGAAAGGGTGGCAGCGGAGGCCTTGATCGTCGACGTGGACGGCTTTGAAGGGCCGCTTGACCTGTTGCTGACCCTCAGCCGCACGCAAAAGGTGGATTTGCGCAAGATTTCCGTACTGCAACTGGCGCGGCAATATCTGGCCTTTGTCGAGAAAGCCAAAGCCCTGCGGTTGGAACTGGCCGCTGATTATCTGGTGATGGCTGCGTGGCTGGCGTTCCTGAAATCCCGCCTGCTGCTGCCGCCCGATCCGACCGAAGAAGGCCCCTCGGGCGAGGAACTGGCCGCGCATCTGGCGTTCCAGCTTGAGCGGTTGCAGGCAATGCGCGATGTGGCCGCCCGCCTGATGGCCCGCGACCAGTTGGGGCGCGATTTTTTCAGCCGCGGTCAGACCACCGACATGACCCGGGTGCGGCGCGTGACCTATACGGCTACGTTGCTGGACCTGATGCAGGGCTATGCTCGTATCCGCACACGTGATGAATTCCGCCCCTTCGTGATGGACCGCGACGCGGTGTTCACGATGGAGCAGGCGTTGGAGCGGATGCGCGGGCTGATCGGCTATGCAGGCGAATGGGGCGACCTGATGAGCTTTCTGCCCGAGGGCTGGGAAACAGATCCCGTCAAGCGCCGCTCTGCCACTGCTGCAACCTTTGCGGCCTCGTTAGAACTGGTTAAAGAGGGGCATCTGGAAATCCGGCAATCGGACGTTTTTGCCCCCATCCAGCTGCGCAAAAAGGATTAGCGTCGTGTCGGAAGAGATTGAAGAACAACCAGAAAGCCTTTTCGAGGCACCTCCCATTGCAGAGCAGGAGCGCATGATCGAAGCGGTGCTCTTTGCCACCGAGGAGCCCATCACCCTCAAGGAGTTGGAAGCCCGCATGCCTCACGGATGCGACGCCGCCGAGGCGATGGTGCATCTGCGCAAGCGGTACGAGGGACGTGGCGTGCGGGTGGTCAAGGTGGACGACCGCTATGCCATGCGCACCGCGCCCGACCTTGGGTTCCTGATGCAAAAAGAAACCGTCGAGGTGCGCAAGCTCAGCCGTGCGGCCATCGAGACACTGGCAATCATCGCCTATCACCAGCCGGTCACACGGGCAGAGATAGAGGAAATCCGTGGCGTCTCCGTGTCACGCGGTACAGTGGACCAACTGCTGGAGCTTGAATGGATCCGTTTCGGGCGGCGCAAGATGACACCGGGGCGGCCTGTGACCTTCGTCGTCACCCAAAGCTTTCTCGATCACTTCGGTCTTGAGAACGCACGTGATCTGCCCGGCCTCAAGGAACTGCGTAGCGCAGGCCTGCTGGAGAACCGGCCCCCGCCTTCGGCCATGCCCAGCCCGTCGGAAGGGGAAGACGAGGACGAAAGCGCCGAAGGACAAAGCGAATTGTTCGAAGATTAATCAGCGGATTTCGCCTGCGAGCCTGAAAATCGCCGTATTTCATGCTATATAGCTGTTCAGGCAGAGCAAAGGATTTGGGAATGAACCAGATTATCAACATGATTATCCGCCAGTTCATGGGGCAATTGATCAACCGTGGCATGCGCGCAGGTTTCGACAAAGCAGGCAGCATGGCGGATCGGCGCAAGGCCGCCCGCGGGGAGCATGTTCCCACGCCCGAAGAGATGACCCCGCAAGAGCGTCGTCAGCAGCGCGCCGCCAACCAGCAGGCCCGTCAGGCGCGCCAGCAGTTGAAAGCCACACGGCGGGCCACGCGGTTCTAAGCTGCGGACAAAGAGTTACACGCGAACAAACAACATAGTTGGGGTCTGCGCCCAAGCCTTCGGCTGCAAGAACCATCTGAAAACAACAGAGGCGTCTTAGGGCGTCTTGAAGTGTTTGCTGAGTTTCAGGCCCTGGCCTTGGTAATTCGAGGCGATCTCGCGGCCATAAAGCTGGCTGGGAACCTCTGACATGTTTTCATAAACCAGACGGCCCACGACCTGCGCATGTTCCAGCACAAACGGGGCTTCGTGGCAGCGCACTTCCAACACGCCGCGTGACCCTGCGCCGCCCGCCTCTGCAAAGCCGAAGCCGGGGTCGAAAAATCCCGCGTAATGCACGCGAAATTCACCAACCATTGCAAGAAATGGTGCCATTTCAGCGGCATAGGCAGGGGGGATGGTCACAGCCTCGCGGCTGACCAGAATGTAGAAGGCACCCGGATCAAGGATGATCTGGCCGTTTGTGCTGTGGACTTCCTCCCAATACGCGCCCGCGTCGTAATGGTTGATATTGTCCAGATCGATCACGCCTGTGTGGGGCTTCGCGCGGTAGCCAACCAGGGTCGTGCCCTCAAGGCGCAGATCCACGGAAAAGCCCAGCCCGTCGTCGATGACCGCATCGCCGTCCACCAGCGGGATGTCCGCGTGCAGGGCGCGCAGGGCAGCATCATCCAGCGTCGCATCGCCACGGCCAAAGCGGATTTGGTTCAGCCGCATGCCGGGACGCACCAGAACAGAGAAGGAGCGCGGGCAAATCTCGGCGTAAAGCGGCCCCTTGTATCCAGCCGGAATGCGGTCAAATTCGGTCCCGCCATCGGTGATCGTGCGGGTCAGAAGGTCCAGCCGTCCGGTGGAGCTTTTGGCGTTGGCCACCGCAGACAGATCATCGGGCAGGGCCAGTGCCTCCATCAGGGGAACCACGTAGACGCAGCCTTTCTCCAGCACGGCACCGCCCGAGAGGTCAACTTCGTGCATGCCGAACTCTTCCAGTCGTGCCGCCACAGATTTGCCCGCACCCGCAAGAAAGGACGCGCGCACGCGGTAGGCGGTCATACCCAGCCGCATATCAAGGCTGGCAGGCTGGATTTGTTCAGGGATCACAGCCGGAGACGCTGTAATCGCCCCTGCGTCAATCATCGCCGAGATGTGCTGGTTGGGAATAACGCCGTTCACAGGGCAGACCTTTCGGATAGACAAACGCCCGCGCCGGAAGGCACGGGCGATTGTTGATTGGTCGGGCTAGCAGGACTCGAACCTGCGACCTTCCGTCCCCCAGACGGACGCGCTACCAGGCTGCGCCATAGCCCGACTTGGCATGCTTCATACAGGGTCTTGGCCCATGCGCAAGAGGGAATTGCCGCAAGCTGCATGCCCTGATTATCCGTCAGTCGAAGACGTGCCGTTGGTGCGTCGCTGTGCAGCCATACCGTCGCGCAAGCTGGCCAGCCGTTTGAGCAAGGGCGCGATTTCCCGCGCCTCTGCGGCGGTCACGGATGTGCGGGCATAGGCCTGCGCCAAGGCGGCAGGTTTTGCGGGCATGTCCGCCTCGGCCGGAACACGGGGCACATCAACGATGCGCGGTGTTGGGGCAGGGGGCACTGCTGTAGGCGCGGCGGAAACTTCTTCGGGTTCCTCCGACGGGGGCGCTGGCGCGGGCTCTTCCTCGTCCGCGGCGACAGGTGTCGGGGCTGGCTCCATCGGGCGGCGCAGGAACGCGGGCAGGGCGGCGGCTTCATCCTCGGCATCGGGCGCTTGCGTTGA
>CALAIJ010000103.1 GCA_937923365.1 uncultured Sulfitobacter sp. | reverse complement strand
CGCGCCAGCGACCATGTGCTGATCGATGTGCGCGGCGTAGGCTACCTTGTCTATTGCTCTGAACGGACAATGGCCGCATTGCCCCGCACGGGCGAGGTCACGGCGCTTTTCACCGACCTGCTGGTGCGCGAAGATGTCTTGCAATTGTTCGGCTTTCCCACTTTGGCGGAAAAGGAATGGCATCGCCTGCTGACCTCCGTGCAGGGTGTCGGGGCCAAAGCGTCGCTGGCCATCTTGGGGACATTGGGCCCTGATGGCGTCAGCCGCGCCATCGCGCTGGGCGACTGGAACGCGGTGAAAGCGGCCAAAGGCGTCGGCCCCAAGATCGCGCAGCGGGTTGTCCTGGACCTGAAAGACAAAGCGCCCGCCGTGATGGCCATGGGTGGCACGTTGGCGCAGGCCCAAGGCAGCGAGGACGCCGAAGTCATCGAGCCAAGCGCGCCTGTGCAGGCGCCGCAAGCGCCTGCCAATGCCTCTGCCCAAGCCGAGGCGCTCTCGGCCCTTGGCAACCTTGGCTATGCCCCGGGGGATGCGGCTGGGGCCGTTGCACAGGCAGGTGGGGAAGCCCCTGACGCAGATACACCCACGCTCATTCGTGCGGCGTTGAAACTTCTTGCACCCAAGGGGTAGAATGCGCTCATCGCTGCTCTGACGAGCGCATTTCGCATGGAACATCATGACCGACATTGACCCCACCGTCCGGCCCGCGCCGCTGCCCGAGGATATGGATCGCGCTTTGCGTCCGCAGATGCTGGACGAATTTGTGGGGCAGGCCGAGGCCCGCGCCAACCTTAAGGTGTTTATCCAGTCCGCCAAGCAGCGCGGCGAGGCGATGGACCACACGCTGTTTCACGGCCCCCCCGGTTTGGGCAAGACCACGCTGGCGCAGATCATGGCGCGCGAGTTGGGAGTGGGTTTTCGCATGACCTCTGGCCCCGTGTTGGCCAAAGCGGGTGATCTGGCGGCGATCCTGACCAATCTGGAAGCGCGCGATGTCTTGTTCATTGATGAAATTCACCGACTGAATCCCGCCGTCGAAGAGGTGCTTTACCCCGCGCTGGAGGATTTCGAGCTGGATCTGGTGATCGGCGAAGGGCCCGCCGCACGCACCGTCCGGATTGAGTTGCAACCCTTCACGCTGGTGGGGGCCACCACGCGTATGGGGCTGCTGACCACGCCGCTGCGCGACCGCTTTGGCATCCCTACGCGTCTGGAATTCTATTCCGAGGACGAGTTGTTCATCATTGTAGACCGCAATGCCCGCAAACTGGGGGCACCCGCCGATGAGCACGGCGCGCGCGAGATCGCCAAACGCGCCCGTGGCACGCCGCGGATTGCGGGGCGCCTGTTGCGCCGCGTTGTCGATTTTGCGCTGGTCGAGGGCGATGGCAAAGTCACACGCGAGCTGGCCGACATGGCGCTGACGCGTCTTGGAGTTGATCGTCTGGGGCTGGACGGTGCGGATCGCCGTTACTTGCGGCTGATCGCCGAGAACTATCAAGGCGGACCGGTCGGGATCGAAACCATGTCGGCAGCCTTAAGCGAAAGCCGGGATGCTTTAGAAGAGGTCATTGAGCCGTTCTTGTTGCAGCAAGGGTTGATCCAGCGCACACCGCGCGGGCGGATGCTGGCGCAAAAAGCATGGGTGCATTTGGGGATGACACCGCCAAAGTCGCAAAGCGATCTGTTTGGGTGAAGCGGTGCAGATGAGTTTACAGGAAGGGTGAAGATGGACCCACGCGAGATCGAAGCCTTGTTTACCCGCAGTGACGGAAGCTATGCTTTTGCGCGCTGGGGACGGCCCATTTGCCCCGTGGTTTTCGGGGTCGAGGACGCCACGCTGGTTGTGATCAAATCCGCCATAGAGGCCGTGTGCCAGCTGGCCGGTCATGAAATGGGTGAGATGGATGCCGAGTTGGGCAGCAACCTGATGGTGTTTTTCTTTCGCGAATGGGAGGAATTGCCGCAAGTGCCCGGCATGGACCGCCTGGTGCCTGATCTTGCGCCTTTGGTGGCAAAACTGGGGGCCATCGAGGCCAATCAGTACCGCTTCTTCCGGTTTGACGAGAGCGGCGCCATCAAGGCTTGCTTTGTGTTCCTGCGCATGGACCAGCATCTAAGTGACGTGCCCGCACAGACGCTGGCGCTTAGTCAGGTGGTGCAGTCTGTTTTACTGTGGTCGGATACAGCCTTTCAGGATCGTTCCCCCTTGGCCGTTGCAGGCGAGACCACCGTGTTGCGGCCTGATATCGCGGCATTGATGCGGGCCGCTTATGATCCGGTGATGCCAGCCGCTGCAGATGATCCGTCCCATGCGCTAAGGCTGTCCGCGCGGGTGAGTGCAGTGCAATGAGCCATTCATTCCCAGTGCGTGTCTTCTATGAAGACACCGACATGGCGGGCATCGTCTATTACGCCAACTACTTGCGCTACATCGAGCGGGCGCGGTCGGACATTGTCGAGCAGCTTGGCCTTGATCAGCGGGCCATGCGGGACGAAGACATCGTGTTTGTGGTCACAAGGGTCGAGGCGGATTATCTGGGCACGGCCCGTTTCGGGGACCGTCTGCAGGTGCAGACCAGGCATTATGCCAAAGGGGCGGTGCGCTGGGTTTTCGAGCAGGACGTGATCCGCGACGGCGACGTGATCTTTCGCGCTATTGTCACGGCAGTGTGCATGACCACCGCCGGAAAGCCGACGCGGTTGCCAGCAAAACTTCGCTTAAAGGGCGCACCCACGGGCAATTGATCGCTTAGCTCTGGCTTTGTTGTTTGGACTTCGCTAGATTCACCCCAAATGGAACCTTGGCAAACAAGGTCTTTGAGGCAGTGACGCACGTGGGACACGTGCATAATTAAGAGCGGGAATAATGGAAGCAGAAACGCTGGCGTTGGCGCAGGAGATTGATTTCTCCATGTGGGGGCTGTTCGCACGCGCGACCCTCACGGTGAAACTTGTGATGGTGATGTTGATCATCGCCTCTTTCTGGTCGTGGTCGATCATCGTGCAGAAAATCCTGCAATACCGACGCTCGCGCGCAGAGGCGGCGAGCTTTGACCGCGCGTTCTGGTCGGGAGAGCCGCTGGATACGCTCTTTGACCAGATCGGGCCGGAGCCCAAGGGCAATGCGCGCAAGATTTTTGCCGCCGGCATGACTGAATGGCGCCGCTCGCACCGCGATGACGGGGCGCTCATCCCCGGGGCCACGGCGCGCATCGACCGCTCTATGGACGTGGCCATTGCCAAAGAATCCGAGCGTTTGCAAAAGGGCCTGCCCGTGCTGGCCACCGTTGGATCCACCGCCCCTTTCGTTGGTCTTTTCGGCACGGTCTGGGGCATCATGAACGCGTTCATCGAGATTGCAGAGCAACAAAACACCAACCTCGCCGTCGTGGCCCCCGGCATTGCCGAGGCCTTGCTCGCGACCGGTCTGGGCCTGCTGGCCGCGATCCCCGCTGTTGTTTTCTACAACAAGCTGAGTGCCGACAGTGACCGCATCCTTGGCGGCTACGAAGGGTTTGCGGACGAGTTCGCGACCATTCTCAGCCGACAGCTGGATTCCTGAGCCGTGGGCGCGGGTGTCATGAAAAAGCAGGGCGGCGGCGGGCGCGGACGGCGTCGCAATCGCAGCCAGCCCATGGCCGAGATCAACGTCACGCCTTTCGTGGATGTGATGCTGGTTTTGCTGATCATCTTTATGGTGGCCGCACCGCTTTTGACCGTTGGCGTTCCTGTTGAGCTGCCCAAGACCGCCGCAGGTGCCTTGCCGTCCGAGCAGGAAGAGCCGCTGACGGTGACTGTCACCGCTGAAGGGGCTGTGCAAATCCAGACCACAGATATTGACCGCGACCAACTGGTCGTGCGTCTGCGCGCCATTGCGGCAGAGCGTTCAAGTGATCGGGTGTTCCTGCGGGCGGATGGCAAAGTACCATATGCCGCAGTTATGGAAGTGATGGGCGCGCTGAATGCGGGTGGATTTTCCAACATCGGTCTGGTGACAGACATTGGCGGGCCTGCGCTTGACGGCTCTGCCCCGTCTGACGGCTGACGCGATGCGGCGGCCGAACACAGGGCATATTGTCTCCGGCGCGGGCCATCTGACTTTGGTTGGATGGGTCTTGCTGGGGGGTGTCTTTAGCTCCGAGCCGCCGGAATTTGAGCTGACCGAGGTCTCCGTCATCTCAAGTTCGGACTTTGATGCGTTGATCGCGGGCACGCAGCCGCCCTCCAACGTCACGGAAGTCGCCCAGCCCGAAGCGCCTGAGGTCACCCCTGACGAACCCGCAGTCGCACCCACGCCTGATCCGCCGGTGGAGCAGCCTGTGCCCGAAGCCGCTGAGGCCCCGCCAGAGGAAACCCAGCCAGAAGTGGTTGAAACCCCGCCGCCGCCAACCGATGTGGCCGACGTGCCCCCCGAACTGGATGAGCCTGTGGGCGATGTGGCCGTGCTGGTGCCCAACCTTGCGCCGACTGCCGTGCCGCGCCCTGTGGCGCGTGTGGCGCCCACGCCCGTCGCACAGCCTGAACCGGATGTGACCGTCGATGACACCACGCAAGAGGCCGTCGCCCCGGACGAGACGGGCGAGACCCAGGAAGACCCGCAAGACGCCACCGCCCAGGAGGAAGCGACCACCGAGATTGTGACCGAGGCCACTGCCGCGCCCAAGGCGTCGCCGCGCCCGCCGGGCAAGCGGCCTGCCGCGCCTGAGCGTGTGGCCGAAGTCTCGCGCGACACGCAGGAAACCGGATCACAAGTCAGCACCGATGACGTCAACGGTGCC
>CALAIJ010000102.1 GCA_937923365.1 uncultured Sulfitobacter sp. | reverse complement strand
GCGCTTTCCAGCAGCCCCGCCTCAAAGGCGATCACGGCCAGTGGCAGCTTGAAGGTAGACGCGGGCGTGACCTGCGTGTCGCACATGCCTTCTTCCAGCAAGACCGCGCCATCGACTACATCCAGCAACAAGGTGCAGTTGGTCTGGGCAGTCGCAGAGGAGGCCAGTGGCCCGAGCCAAAGAAAAAGGGCCAGTGCGTGCACCAGCCCTTTTGAATATTGCCTCAAACGGCGCAAGAAAGGCGGCCTCAGTTGCGTTCGCCCTCTTCAGAGCGACTTCCTTGATCGGAGCGCAGGTAGTTGAAGAACTCGCTGTCGGGCGACATCACCATGGTGGAGTTGTTGCCCTTGAGCGCCTCCTCATAAGCGGCCAGTGAGCGGTAGAATTCAAAGAATTCCTGATCCTTGCCATACGCCTCGGCAAAGATCTTGTTCCGCTCGGCGTCCGCTTCACCTTCGATGATACGCGCATCACGTGTGGCTTCCGACAGGATCTCCTCATAGGTACGATCCGCAAGGGCCGTGACACGCTGCGCGGCCTCACGACCACGGGCACGTTCGTCCGTGGCTTCCCGCTCACGCTCGGCGATCATCCGCTGCAGGGTGGCGTCAAAGTTCTGCTCTGGCAGGTTGGTCTGGCGCAAACGCACGTCGACCACTTCGAGGCCCAACGCATTGGCACGGCTGTCGGAACGCACACGGATCTGGTCCATCAGCGCGGAACGCTCTGGCGACAGGATCGTGTTGGAGGTGACACCTTGCGAACCCAGAACCGCACGAATCTGGGATTCCAGAATACCGCTCAGTTCGGCCGTCGCGCGCCCTTCGCCGCCCGTACCGATCGCTTGGCGGTACTGCAAAATGTCATCGATCCGGTACAGAACGAAGGCGTCGATTTCCAAACGACGGTCATCCGCTGGCGTGACTTCGATCAGCGGCGTTTCCAGCGACAGAATACGGTCCTCGAAACGGATCACTTCGTCCAGCAGCGGTATTTTGAAACCGATGCCGGGATCTGTGCGGATCTGCTCGATCTGGCCAAATCGAACGACCAAGGCTTTCTCGCGCTCGTCCACAACGAAGATGGAGGAAAGGATTGCCACAAGGGCAATGACAACAACGGGGATCAGGTAGCTTGTCTTACGCATTAGTTCGACCCTCTTGAGTTTTGGCCGGAGTTACGGCGTAATTCATTCAGCGGCAGATAAGGCACGACGCCCTGCCCGCCGGCACCACCCATGCCGCTTTCAAGAATGATCTTGTCGACGTCGCCCAGCACCTTCTGCATCGTCTCGATGTAAAGGCGCTTGCGCGTCACCTCTGGGGCGGCTTGATATTCGGTCAGCACCGCTTCAAAGCGGCTGGCCTCACCCACGGCGTCGTTGACGACGCGCGCACGATACCCTTCGGCAGCTTCCAGCAAACGCGCGCTTTCACCGCGTGCTTCGGCGGTCCGTTGGTTTGCATAGGCATCCGCCTGGCGCTCCACGCGGTCGCGTTCCTGTTCGGCGGCTTGCACATCGCGGAAGGCGTCCACAACCGAGACGGTCTGGGTGTTGCCTGCAGGGTCCGTTACCACAACCGTCTGGCTGGGCGGGTCCACTTTGTTGACGTTCACACGCAGAACATTGATGCCTGTCTCGCGGTTATCAAGCGTGGTCTGGATCAGTTCTTTGACTTGCTCCTCGACCAAGCCACGATCGCGGTTCAGGATAGGTGCCAGTTCGGACTGCGCGATGACTTCACGCATGGCGGCCTCGGCAATGGCGCGGACAGAGGCATCGGGATCACGCAGAGAAAACTTGAAGTCCTTTGCGTCCTTGATGTTCCAGACCACCTGAAAGTCGATGTCCACGATGTTTTCGTCCGTGGTCAGCATCAGCCCTTCGTTGCCGCCACCGGCACGGCGCACACCCAACTCTTCGGTGCGGTTGGTGGTGACGTCGAAGACCTCAGCCGTGACCAGAGGCCAAGGCGCAAAGTTCAGACCTTCTGTACCGATCTCGGAAAATTCGCCCAGAAACAGTTCGATGGACTGTTGTTCTGTGCGAACCGTGTAAAAACTTGCAAAGCCCCACAAGACCACTGCGGCCAGTATGCCCAGACCGATGGTGCCGCCTGTGATGGCAGGGCCGCTGGGGCCACCAGTGCCACCGCCGCCGCCTGTGCGCCGATCGCCGCCACCGCCGCCCATCAGGACGCGCAGTTGCTCCTGGCCCTTTTTGACCAGTTCATCGATCTCGGGGATCTGGGGTTTGTCACCGCCACCTTGCGGAGGACGCCCGCCATTCTGGCCGCGATTGCCGTCGGGGCGATTGCCACCGTCGTCACCGCCACCTTTGTTTCCTCCACCGCCCCAGGGGCCACCTGTGTTGCCAGCCATTTATTCTATTTCCCCTCATACACCGCGGATGCGCGGTCTGTTGTTCTTCAAATGAGCGCATCGCCATGAAAAATCAAGCGGTCAGCACCAATGAAACGGATCGTATCGGTTACGCGGTCCTTGTCGGCGTGCGCATTGTCACCAGTTCTTCGGACATGGTGGGATGCACAGCGCAGGTTGCGTCGAACTGCTCTTTGGTCAGCTTTGCTTTGACGGCGATCCCTGCCAGTTGAATAAGCTCGCCCGCCGCTGGTGCGACGATATGACAGCCAAGCACCACACGAGTCGCCTTTGAGACGATGAGCTTCATCAGCACCCGCGCCGATTGCTCTGCAAAGGCGGTCTGCATCGGCTTGAAGGAGGTCGCATAGACTTCGATCTCTTCCTGCTTGGCCGCGTCTTCCTCGCTGAGGCCGACGGTGCCCATTTCGGGCTGGGTGAAGACTGCGCTGGCGATCAGGTCGTGGTCCACCGGTTCGGGTTCCCCGCCAAAGACGGTCTTGGTAAAGGCCATGCCTTCGCGGATGGCCACGGGCGTCAGGTTGACGCGGTTGGTCACATCCCCGATGGCATAGACGGAAGGCACAGCGGTCTGGCTGTAGTCGTCAACCACGATTTCACCACGGCGGCCGAGTTCAACGCCGATCTCCTCCAGCCCCATATCGGTGCTGGCCGGATCGCGCCCCGTGGCATAGAACACCAGATCAAAGACCGTCTCGGTGCCATTGGTGGATTTGACCCAGACAGGCCCACTGCCCGCACGGTTCGCCTCCGCTTCCGGAGCGGGCGCGCCGCCTGCCGCATCTGACGTCGTCGGCGTTGGCCCGTCCGGCCGCTCTGACGCCAGTGCCATTTCAGCAATGTTCGTGCCCAGATGCAGGTCGATGCCATTCTCGATCATGCTGTTGGAGACAAGCCCGCGCGCTTCGTCATCAAAGCCGCGCAGCACTTGCGCGCCGCGATAATACTGAGACACTTCAACGCCCAAGCCGTTCAGAATACACGCGAATTCACACGCGATATAACCACCGCCAACAATCAGGATCGACTTTGGCAAGGTCTTCAGATGAAAGATGTCATCCGACACAATACCAAGATCAGCATTCGGCATGTCGGGGCGCACAGGGCGTCCGCCCGTTGCTACCAGAATGTGCTTTGCCGACTTGGTCGTGCCATCGGCCAGCTTCACGGTGTGCGCGTCTTGCAAAGTCGCACGCTGGTCGAATGTCTCGACGCCCGAGCCTGCCAAAAGCGTGCGGTAGACCCCCTCAAGGCGGTCCAGTTCCGCGTTCAGTTTGCCCTGGAAGGCGGCCCAGTCAAAGGGGCCTTCCTTGAGATCCCAGCCATAGGCGCGGGCCTCTTCCGCGACGCCTGCGTAGCCGCTTGCAAAAACCATCAGCTTTTTGGGCACACAGCCGCGGATCACGCAGGTGCCGCCATAGCGGTCATCCTCGGCCAATGCGACCTTTGCGCCGTATTCGCCCGCCGCCACACGGGCCGCGCGCACACCGCCAGAGCCGCCACCGATGACAAACAGATCATAGTCGAAGGAGGTATCGCTCATTTTGGTGTTCCTTGGTCCGGGGTCGCGTATTGCGCACTGGTATAGGTGCGCGCTGGGGCAAAGGCCATATACGGTTGCGTGAAATGCTGCACAGTTTTGTCACATCGATGCCGCCGCCCGCAGCGCCCATGGTTGCCACACCTGAAACCGGAGGCACACCCATGAACATTCCGATCCTGATCGCCGCCTTTGATGATGACTGTGGCTCTCACTACTGGACCTGGCGGGCCCGCCCTACCGGAGCTTGAAGACAGCGATGTGAGAACCTGAAATTATCGGATGCAGGCCATGTGCGTCTTTGTGATGCCGGCAGCTGACTTGATCCTTATCACCGCGCTGTTGCACTCGCTTGTCCCTTGGGACGCCCTGATGCCGAGCACGTGTTCGCCCCGGCCCTTGCTGGCGACTGTGCGCTACAAGAACTGATGTGGCTGCGCCATATTCTATGGCTAGAACGGCCCGGCGTGACCTTGGCATACCATACCGTATGGCCTGTTGGAGGGTGCCGTGCGGGCGGGAGCGTCAAACGCGCCCTAGTCGGACATGTCCGCGAACAGATTTTCGTTTTCCACAAAATCCAGCTGATCGGTCGTCACGGTGCCGGCATTGATGTCGCGCACTTCGGCGCGGCCATCGCCGTAGCCGATGATCACCACGTCGCAGATGTCGATGAACAATCCGTTCTCTACCACACCGGGCATCTGGTTCAGGATCATCGCCAGTTGGCGCGGATTGCCGATGCGGCCCACGTGCAGGTCCAGAATGTGATTGCCCTCATCAGTGATGAAGGGCACGTCGCCATTCATCCGCAAGCTGGAGCTGCGGCCCATGACATCCATGCTGACCAGCGTCTCTTCGATCAGCGCTTGGGTGGTCTGCCAGCCAAAGGGGATGACCTCGACGGGCAGCGGGAATGCGCCCAGCGCGCCCACTTCCTTGGCGGCGTCCGCAATAACGATCATCTGGTCAGAGGCTGTCGCCACAATCTTTTCCTGCAAGAGCGCCCCGCCGCCCCCTTTGATCAGGTTCAGATCGCGGTCGAATTCATCCGCCCCGTCGATGGTCAGGTCCAGCCACTTGGCCTCGTCCAACGAGATCACCTCGATCCCTACATCGCGCGCCAGTTCCGCAGTGCGGGTCGATGTGGGCACGCCTTTGATCTTGAGCCCTTCGTCGCGGACCATCTCTCCCAGGCAGCGGACCAGCCATGCGGCAGTAGAGCCGGTGCCAAGGCCCACGCGCATCCCGCTTTCCACAAAGTCCGCCGCGCGCTTGGCGGCGACGAATTTGGCCTTGTCGATGGGCGAGAGTTCTCCGGACATGGGGGCAGCTCCGTTTTGCGGGGGATTCTTGCGTTTGCTTATAGGCGCTTTGACCGCGCGGCGCGAGGGGGCAACAAGGAGGATTTTTAGCCGCCCTTTAGGGTCTTCGTTTACCTGTGACGACCCACCCCGCCAAAGGGCCCGCCTCTTTTTCCGCTCACATGGTCGCTTTTCCACGGGCATGGCTCAGCGCGGGGCCCTACCTTGCCCCTCATGAGCTACACTTTGCATTTCGCACCTGACAATGCCTCGTTGATCATCCGGCTGGCGCTGGAGCATCGCGGGCTGGCCTACACCGCGCAACTGGTGGACCGCGCCACGCAAGGGCAACGCGACCCTGCCTATCTGGCACTGAACCCGCACGGGCTGATCCCCGTGCTGGAAACCCCGCATGGCCCGATGTTTGAAACCGGTGCAATCGCGTTGTGGCTGGCCGACACACATGGCGGCCTTGGCCCCGCGCCTGACGCGCCCGAGCGGGCCGCGTTCCTGAAGTGGTTGTTCTTTGCAGCAAACACGCTGCATCCGGCGCTGCGCATGCTCTTTTATCCTGAAAAGTTCATCACCCCCTCTGCCACCGATGATCTGCGGGCGGGCATCGCTACGCATTTTACAAATTCCCTTGCCACGCTTGAA
>CALAIJ010000101.1 GCA_937923365.1 uncultured Sulfitobacter sp. | reverse complement strand
CCCTCGACGATCAGATGGCCGTCTTCTGCCGTGGACATGGCCTGATCCCCGTCGGGGTCGAATTCGTCCGTGATCTCGCCCACGATCTCTTCGAGGATATCTTCGAGCGTGATAAGGCCCTGCAAGGACCCGTATTCATCCACCACAAGCGCGAAGTGTGTGCGCCGGTGCAGGAACTGGCGCATTTGTTCGTCCAGCGTTGAGGTTTCGGGCACAAAGTACGGCTCCATCGCGACTTCGGCGATGTCGAAGGTCTTGAGCGCTGCGGCGTCACCATCAGGCCCGCCGATGCGTTTATACATGGCGCGCAGCAGGTCCTTGGCATGGATGACGCCCACGATGTTTTCCGGATCATCGCGGTAAAGCGGCAGACGGGTGTGGTTTGATTCCAGACATTGCTCAAGAATTTCAGAGGGTTCGGACGCGCCATTGATCATCTCGATGCCTGAGCGATGCAACATGATCTCCTCCACGACACGTTCGCGCAGGTCCAGCGCGCCCAAGATACGGTCGCGGTCCTCTTTCTCGACCACCCCTTCGGAATGGCCCAGATGCAGCGCGCCTGCGATTTCCTCTCGGACAGCCAGAATGTTGCTGTCGGGGTCAGTGGTCACGCCAAAGATGCGCAAGACGCCACGCACAAAGAACCGCACGGCCGAGACAACGGGTGCAAACAAGGTGACCACAAGGCTGATCGGCGCAGAAACCAGTGCGGCTGCGCGTTCGGCGTTGGTGATTGCGTAGGTTTTGGGAAGCACTTCGGCAAAGACCAGAACCAGCAGCGTCATGACCGTGGTGGCCACAAAGACACCGGATTCGCCAAAAAGGCGCAAGAACATGGTTGTCGCCAGCGATGTCGCCAGAATGTTGACCAGGTTGTTGCCCAAAAGGACAGAGCCGATCAGACGCTCGTTGTCTTCGGTGATCTTAAGCGCGCGGGTCGCCCCGCCGGAGCCCTTGTCCGCCTGACTGCGCAACTTGCCCCGAGACGCGGCAGTGAGCGCGGTCTCTGATCCCGAAAAGAAGCCTGACAGGATCAGCAGGAACAGGATGACCCCGCTGCTGAGCCAGAATGCGCCATCAAGCATTGCGGTGCCTGTTTCCATTTGAAAAGATGATCCTCTAACCAGTTCCTTTGGTTATGGGGCGCAGGTCTGCGTCATTCAAGGGCCTGCGGGCGGGGAAAATGCCATGAAACATACGGATTTGGGGGTTTTGGACGATGCCGTGCTGTTGTTTGGCGGCCCGTATTCCAACCTTCAGGCCTTGGAAGCACTTTGTGAGGTGGCGCAGGCCCGCGAAATCGCGCCTGCCCAGATGATTTGTACCGGTGACGTCGTCGCCTATTGTGGCCAACCAGCCGAAACGGTCGCACGGATGCGCGCACTTGGCTGCGCCGTGGTTGCAGGCAATTGCGAGGTGCAACTGGCGCAAGGTGCGGCCAGTTGTGGCTGCGGTTTTGAGGAGGGCTCAGCCTGTGACCTGTTGAGCAATGCGTGGTTTAACTATGCGCTGCAACATATTGATCGTAATGACAAAGGCTGGATGGGTGACTGCCCCGACCTGGTCAGTTTTCACCATCAAGGTGCGCGTTATGCTGTGCTGCACGGCGGGATCACGGATGTGGCGCGCTTTATCTGGATGTCCTCGGACGCCACGGTCTTTGATGCGGAATGGCAGGCGGTTGAGGCAGTGATTGGTCCTGTGGATCACATCATTGCAGGCCATGCGGGCGTGCCCTTTATCAAGCGCACCGATAATGGTCGCTGGATCAATGCAGGGGTGATCGGCATGCCACCCCATGACGGACGCCAGCAGACGCGGTTTGCCATCCTTGATGGGGGCGAGGTGCAGATCCACCGCTTGGACTATGACGTTCAGGCCGCAGCAAG
Source organism: uncultured Sulfitobacter sp. (assembly GCA_937923365.1). Classification (GTDB taxonomy): domain Bacteria; phylum Pseudomonadota; class Alphaproteobacteria; order Rhodobacterales; family Rhodobacteraceae; genus Sulfitobacter. The sequence continues at coordinate 5,426 of CALAIJ010000101.1, read as the reverse complement.
CGCGATGGAACGCGCTGGCTTGCCTGAAGGATACCGGCGCGGATTGCTCAGCGGCTATTGGCCGTCCGAAGATGTCTTGCCCTTGGACTTGCGGGTGCCTTCTTTGGCCAGCGGGTGATGGTCCAGCACCAGTTCTGACAGGCGTTCTTCAAGCACATGGGTATAGATTTCGGTCGTGGCGACATCAGCATGGCCCAGCATGGTCTGGATCGCCCGCAAATCCGCGCCGCCTGCCAGCAAATGCGTGGCAAAGGCGTGGCGCAGCGTGTGGGGGGTGACCTTGTCCGGGGCAACACCACCCGCGACGGCAAATTCCTTGATCAGCAGATAGAAGCGGTGCCGCGTCAGGTGGCCCGATTTGCCGCGTGAGGGAAACAGGAACCGCGAGAGAGGCTGCTTTTTGCTGCGCGCTGCGTCGTCCTGCACATCCCGCAGGTCCAGCCACGCCGTGAGTGCAGTACGGGCCGGAGGGGACAAGGGCACCATGCGTTCCTTGCCGCCTTTACCCGAAATTAGCAGCAAACGCGGATCGCCACGGGTGGCGGATATGGGCAGGGAGACCAGTTCGCTGACGCGCATGCCCGTCGCATAAAGCAGCTCCATCAGGCAGGTATTGCGGATGCGGTCGCTGTCATTGCGGCCAGAGTGGCGCGCCACGTCCAACAGACGGTCCACTTCTTCAACGGATAAGACTTTGGGCAGGCGTTTGTCCTGCCCCGGTCCTGCGATCTGGATAGCGGGATTGTCGCTGCGCAAGCCTTCTTCGAATGCAAAACGGTACAGCTGTTTGATCGCGGACAGCCGCCGCGCGCGGGTCGATTTGGCCAGACCCTGCGCGTCGCAATAGACCAGATAATCCTCGACCTCGGCTTTGCCCGCGGCGGCAAAGTCACTGTTTTTGCGGGCAAGATAGCCGTCAAAGTCCTTCAGGTCGCGCCCGTAGGCCAGTTGCGTGTTGGTCGCAGCCCCCAGTTCAGCGGCCTGCGCTTCAAGAAAGCTGGAAATCCAGTGAAAGGTCGCGGTTTGCATCAGATCAGCGCTCCGACAGGAGGATTTGCAGCGCGGCACGGCGGGCGGTGTCTTCAAGCCCCAATGCGCGCAGGGTGGCGATGGCGTGGCGCAGGGCGGTTGCGTCGCCTTGCATGCCGTCCTCAAGCAGGGCCAGCACGGTCAGAATGCTGGCCCCCAACTGCTTTTGGCGCGCCTGTGCTATCAGGTCCGCGCGGGGCGGCGCGTCCGAGAACCCGTCAAAGATCGCGGCAGCCATCGGGGTTTGCGGGCGGCTTGTCGTCATGTCGCCAAAGGCCGTGGCACGCAGAAAGGCCGTGTCTGGTTGATCCGGGGCGCGGCGTGCGGCTTCTTCGTAATCGGGCGACAGAAGCCCCACTTCCAGAGCTGCGCGGACGGCTGCGCCATCCAGCGTAAAACTTGCCAGCCGATCGCCAAACAATCCGGCGAATGCGGTGCCAAGCCCTTCGGCCTGCATGGCGCGCCATACGGTTGGCAGGGTCTTTGCAACAGCCTCGTTGCTGCCTGTGCCAAGGGCAATCTCAAACCGCTGCAAAGCGGCGACGCGGTCCCAGATACCACCCGAAGCGGCCGCTTTGCGGTCGGTATAAAGCCCCAACAGCTGGTTTTCGGGCAAGGCCCCGGCGCGGGTCAGACGCTCTGCCGCTTCCAGTTGCGCCTTCCAGCCTGCCAGATCGCGCAGATCGGCCACGGCATAGGGCAGGGGCAGATTGCGGGTCGGTAGGGGTTCTCCGATGGTTTCAAACAGGCGAAAGCTCAGCGGGTCCATTTTGCGCGGCGCCCCCAAGGGGTCTGCACCATCAAACAGATCGGGGTTCAGGAAACGGTCCAGCAAGGCAAGCCGTTCGCCCGACATCAGCCCAAGCGCCTGAGCAGAGCCAAAGGTAAGGGCCGCGTTTTCCCACTGGCCCGCGCGCGCGGCACACAGAATGCGCGCGCCATAGTCTTGCGTCAGGTGCGGGCCGTCCGTGAGGGTGGCGCAGGCGCGGTCTTCCGTGCCGGTCAGCAGGCTGATGCGCATCCATGTGTCGAAGTGCTGCGGCGAAAGGGTTACGCCTGCCTGCTCCATCAACGACATCGCAGGTTCCAGCGCGCCTTGGGCGACCAGCTTTTGCACACGCGCCAAGGCCAGCCTGTCGCCTGCACCGACGTCGTTTTGCGGCGCGCGGGCTTCGGCCAGCAGCAGGCGGTACAAAAGAGCCTGTGCTGCGGGCAGATGCAGATCGGGCAGCTTGTCTATCTGTGCGATCAATGCGTCCGGCGCACTGCCGACCCAAATGTCGACGGGCAGGCCAGTCACCGTGGCGGGCACCAATCCGATCTCGCGCGGGGCGCCGGTGCCCAGTGGCGTCACCGTGACCGTGGGCGCAAGGCCTGTTGTGGCCACCGCAGGTTCAACCGCTTTGGGTTTGGCGCGGGGCCGCGTTGTGGTGGCAAGCGGTTTGGCCTGTTCCCCCAGCCAGTCGATGACCGACAAAGGGGCCTCATTTGTCTGGGAGATGGCCGGATGGGCAAGGCCGGTCAGGGCCAGCGCAGCAAGTGTCACGCCAAGGCGGCGGCTGGCGGCCATGCCGCTACTCCGTTCCCAAGGTGACAGGCACACGGGTTTCTACCTGAGCGGGCGCGAAGTCCGCGCCAAAGAAGGGCCCAAGGTACGCATAACCCACAAGACCAATGAATCCCACAATAACAAGGAAAATCAGAAACTTAATGAGTTTGCTTAACATATTGTCTGCCCGTCCGTGCCCGTTTTTCCTTATTCTATATATGGCCTTTTCCATAAGATCACGTCATTCAGATAAAAATGAGTGAAATTGAGCAATCCATGGCCGATGCCGCCCCATCCCCGCGCAGCCTGCGGTTGAACAAGTCGGTGGTGATGGTGGGCATGATGGGCGCCGGCAAGACCGCCGTCGGGCGCGCGATGGCGCAGCGCCTTGGCGTGCCTTTCATCGATTCCGACGCAGAACTTGAGGCCGCCGCGAACCTCACCATCCCCGAGATTTTCGAGCGCGACGGCGAGGCCTTCTTTCGTAAGCGCGAAACCGAAGTGATTGCCCGCTTGCTCACCGAAAAATGCTGCATCCTGTCCACGGGTGGCGGCGCGTTCATGTCTGAGACCAATCGCGAGAATATCTCGCAACACGGTGTGTCGCTGTGGCTGGATGCAGAGCTGTCGTTGCTGTGGCAACGGGTACGGCACAAAGACACGCGGCCTTTGTTGCGCACGGCGGATCCCTTGCAGACGCTGACAGATATTTTCGACACCCGCGTGCCCGTTTATGCCAAAGCGGACCTGCGCGTGCCGTGCAGTGCCACGCTCAGCATCGACGCAATGGCGCAACGGGCGATCAAGGTGTTGCAGTCCCGCCCCGATGTGTTGGAGAGCCTTGATGCTTGAAACGATAGACGTACACCTGCCCGGCCGCGAATATCAGGTGCGGATCGGCCCTGATCTGTTGGGGCAGGCAGGCACGCATATCGCGCCATTGCTGACGCGTCCGCGGGTTGCGGTGATTGCCGATGCCACCGTCGCCGCCCTGCATCTTGAGACGTTGCATCAAGGTCTGACAACGCAGGGCATCGACATGGTCGCACTGGAGCTTCCCCCCGGCGAGAGCACCAAAAGCTGGCCGCATCTGCAAACCTGCGTGGACTGGCTGCTGGCGCAAAAAGTTGAACGGCGCGATGTGGTGGTGGCGCTTGGCGGTGGTGTGATCGGTGATCTTGTGGGCTTTGCCGCCGCGATCCTGCGGCGCGGCGTGCGGTTTGTACAGGTGCCGACATCGCTTCTGGCGCAGGTCGACAGTTCCGTCGGCGGCAAGACAGGGATCAACGCGTCCCAGGGCAAGAACCTGATCGGCGCCTTTCACCAGCCCGCGCTGGTGTTGGCCGATACGGCCGTTTTGGGCACCCTGACCCCGCGCGACTTTATCGCCGGATACGGTGAGGTCGTGAAGTACGGCCTGCTGGGCGACGCGGATTTCTTTGAATGGCTTGAAGGCAACGGTGCGGCCCTTGCGGCAGGCGATATGGCCACGCGGGTCGAAGCCGTGCGCCGTTCGGTGCAGATGAAGGCCGACATCGTGGCCCGCGACGAGACCGAGCAAGGGGAGCGCGCGCTCCTGAACCTCGGTCACACGTTTTGTCACGCGCTTGAAGCGGCCACCGGATACTCGGACCGATTGCTGCACGGCGAGGGGGTGGCGATCGGCTGCGCCCTGGCGTTTGAACTCTCGTCCCGTCTGGGTCTGTGCGCGCAAGAGGCCCCCAGTCGCGTCCGCGCGCACCTCAAGATGATGGGAATGAAGACCGATCTGTCAGATATCGACGGGGATCTGCCCGACGCCGCCCACTTGCTGGAGCTGATGGGGCAGGACAAGAAGGTCGTGGACGGGCAGTTGCGCTTTATCCTTGCGCGCAGCATCGGCGGGGCCTTCGTCACAGGTGATGTGCCGCGTGATGCTGTGATGGATGTGCTGGAGGATGCGCTGGCCGCACGGTAATCAGCCGACTACCATTTTTCCAGATCAGACCATGTGATGCCCCGTTTGCGGCAGAACCAGATCGCCAGCGGTGTTTCGACCGCCAAGCTTACCGCCAATGTGTAAATCCACCACCAGGTCTCAAAAAAGAGCAGGGTAAAGCTGGTGCCGCTGCCAAAATACACCGACGCTGCGATGACCATCAGAACAATGGTCATCACCAGATCCGTGTTGCGCAACTTGCGCGCTGTCAAATCCGGTATGCGGGGCAGCACAAAGACGTAGGCCACCGTGAAGAACACGATGACCAACCCCAGCACATGAATTTCAGGCGACATCTAGAACGGGATTTCGTCATCCAGATCGCGCGAGCCGCCGCCGCCGCCGCCACTGGGTGCACCCTGATCACGACCGCTGTCATAGCCGCTGTCGCCGCCATAGCCGCCGCCGGATTGGCCGCCGCCATAGCCGCCACCACCACCGCCGCCTTCGCCGCGCCCGTCAAGCATGGTCAGCGTGCCGCCAAAGCCTTGCAGCACAACTTCGGTGGAGTAGCGGTCCGCGCCGGACTGGTCTTGCCATTTGCGGGTCTGCAACTGGCCCTCGATATAGACCTTGGAGCCTTTCTTGAGGTACTGCTCTGCGATGCGGACAAGGCCGTCGTTGAAGATTGCAACGCTGTGCCATTCGGTGCGCTCTTTACGTTCGCCCGTGTCCTTGTCTTTCCAAGTCTCAGATGTGGCGATGCGCAGGTTGCACACTTTGCCGCCATTCTGGAACGAGCGCACTTCGGGGTCACGCCCCAGATTGCCGATTAGGATTACTTTGTTGACTGAGCCGGCCATGTTGCCCCCCTTTGGTTCTGTCGACGTCTGCGCCGCGAATCCGCGTACGCTTTGGATTGACGTCTTA
>CALAIJ010000100.1 GCA_937923365.1 uncultured Sulfitobacter sp. | reverse complement strand
GGGAATTGGGCAGCACAAACTTTTAGCTTGGCGAAACGCTGCCTATCTTCTATAAAGTACTCACTGCTCGATAGGTTTCTTGCCTGTATGAAACCTGCCTCAATAACTTAACCCCAGCTTCGTGCTGGGGTTTTTTTTGGCCTTTTGCACCCCAGACTTTGAGCAGCAGGGGAAACATACCCTTTTCAAGACCTTGATCTGGTTCTGAGTGTTTCAGGAACGCTGCCATGTTCGTTATTGCCGTGCCGGTCGCCGGTCCGTTGGTCGACATTCTGACCTTCACCACAGCGTGACCAGGATGGAAGACGTGCTAATCAAGGTCGAGGAATTGTTATGAAAGCCGACTGATTTTGGGTTTAGTCACAGGCCAGACATCGTTACAGACACATGGATACTTGTGGCCTGATCGCTTGTACATCATCGGCCATTTACGCCCACATTTCCGCCAAGGGGACACACAATGGCTTTCACCATCGATCTGGCAGGCAAAACCGCCGTTATCACAGGCTCAAACTCCGGCATCGGCCTTGGCATTGCGTGGGAACTGGCGCGTGCAGGCGCGGATGTTGTCCTCAATTCCTTTACCGATCGCGATGAAGACCATGCCATCGCCAAGGAGATCGCGGATGAGACAGGCGTCAAGGCGCGCTATATTCAGGCCGACATGTCCAAAGGCGACCAGTGCCGCCGCCTGATTGCGGATGCGGGCGCATGTGACATCCTTGTGAACAACGCAGGTATCCAGCACGTCGCGGCCATTCCCGACTTCCCTGCGGAAAAGTGGGACGCAATCATTGCGATCAACCTCAGCTCTGCGTTTCACACGACGGCTGCGGCCTTGCCAATGATGCGGGACGCGGGATGGGGGCGGGTGATCAACATCGCCTCGGCCCACGGGCTGACGGCATCACCGTATAAATCCGCCTATATCGCGGCCAAGCACGGCATCGTAGGCCTGACCAAGACAACGGCGCTTGAAACCGCAGAAGAGCCGATAACGGCCAATACGATCTGTCCCGGCTACGTGCTGACCCCGCTGGTGGATGCGCAAATTCCCGACACGATGAAGGAATACGACATGTCGCGCGAGGACGTGATCAAGAATGTCCTGCTCAAGCGTCAGCCGTCCAAGGAATTTGCCACGGTGGAGCAATTGGGCGGCACAACCGCGTTCTTGTGCTCGGATGCGGCTGCGCAGATCACAGGCACGGCGATCAGCGTGGATGGCGGCTGGACGGCACTTTGAAGGCGCGACTTCCTTTGGGACCCGTGGCTGGGTAAGCGCTGTTTTTTGCTAAGGTGGGAGTGGTATCTGTTCTCTGGGCGAAGCGGTGCACTTCCAATCTTCACGTCAGAGAAATCCAACATCTCCGGCAGGTGACACGATTTTATCCGCTCTAAGGAAGTTGGGCAAAAATCAATAAACCCGACGCCTCACTTGCGACGTCACGCGGGTTTGTTGGACTGAAAAGGTCAGGCGGTAGCTGCGCCCCCGCTACGATGACCCGGCGCCCCTCAAGTCACGGGCGCAAAGGCTGCAGGCAGCGTATGTGGTCCTACTCGGCGGCAAGCCGTTCTGACAGGCCTTGCGCCTCAAGGAAGCTGGCAATCTGCTGTCGGACGACTTCCGGAATGGGCAGGGTTTCGCCCAGATCCGCAAATGTCATGGCCGTCACAGTCCCTTCACCGGGGGCTTTATCCTCCGCACGGCGCCAGTCACTGTCGAGATGGTCCGACAGATGCATCGTGCCCACCAAAGCGCCGGCACGGTAGTGGCGCAGGACAGGGTGGATGAAGGGATCGGGATCGCCTTCAAACGCCGAGTGGGCGCGTTTGACATGGGTCGGTGTCTCGCCGAAATTGCCGAATTCCAGCGTGATTGTCAGCGCCTCTGGGCCGAGCACATCTCTGTCTTGGGTGGCCCATTGCATCGGCACATCGCGGTAATGCCGCCCTGCGGTCGGACCTGACATGTGAATCACATCCCCCAGAAAGCCCGGTTGCAGAAAAAGGGCAGGGGATAGGCTGATCCGCTCGATGATCAGATCGGTCAGCGCAGTACCTTGGGTCGGGGCCATGGCCACCGGATAGTCCGTACCGTTGATACGACCGGCGATGAATTCGGTCAGGGCGGCAATATTGTAGCGAAAGCCGTGGACAAAGCCCGACATGGTCTTTTTGAAATCCCGGCTTTGCATCAGCGTGCCTGCGAACCACAGGTTTGGCGTCTCTTCGCACTCCCATTTGGCGGACATCACCGGAAACTTGTCAAAGTGCTGCAGCGCGGGCCGGATGGCGGGATCAAAAATCCCTGTATCAAAGCGGAACCCCGTGCAGCAGATCACATGATCGTAACGCAGCACGATCTCGTGACCTTCGGCGGCGGTCATGCGGGCGGTGACCACGAATTCATCACCGTCCTTTTCAATGCGCACAGGGGCGGCGTCGACCACGGCGTTCTGGGACTTGAGCTGATAGGTGTCCATGAACTGCACGTTCACGGCACGCACATGGCCGACAAAATGCGTGTCCCATGCAAACTTGATGGGGTTGGGGCTCATCACATGGATGGCCGCGGCGTGTTCAAGCATCTTCTGTGCGCTTTCGAACGCTGCATTCCCTTTGCCAAGAATCAGCACCCGCTTGTTGTCAAAACGTGACTGGGTGGCGTCAAATTCCATGTAGTTCTCGGTCAGTTCGATCCCTTCGACCTCAGGCAACCACGGTTTGGTCACGCCCGCGCTGACAATTACATGGCCGGCCTGAAAGCTGCGGCCATCTTCGGTCTGCACAACAAAAGTCCCATCAGGCTTTGCAATTCGGCTGACATGGGCGTCATAGACGATGCAATCGTCCAGCAATTCGGCGAACTGCTCAAGATAGCGGACATAGTCGTCGGCCTTGGGAAAATAGCGCGTGGTCATGTCACCGACCTTGAGGCCTTCGTCATTGATCAGGCTGTTCCAGTCATAGCGCATCTGCGCGCCTTCGTCCGCCAGACCGGTATGGACCTTGTTAATGGAGATGAAATTGCGGTGCCGTGGAAAGCGCCGGAAAAAGCCGCTGACACCCGCGCCGCGCTCCAGCAGGCAGACATTCAGTCCCTTTTTGCGAAGCAGATAGGCCGCTTGCAGCCCCGCAGGGCCCGCGCCAACAATACAGATATCAAACATAACGTTTACACCACTTTTCGAGTCTTTCGTGACACCACTATTGGGGGAGTTTTCGGGTGAACACAACCATGTAGGGTGCACGCTTTGTCATTGCGACTGCGGGATGATGTGGTAGCTCTGGCCCATGGCACAAAAGAAAAAAATCAATCTCGCTTTGCAAGGTGGCGGCGCCCACGGGGCATTTACCTGGGGGGTTCTGGAACGTCTGCTGCAAGACGATGATATCGAGATATGCGGCATCTCCGGCACCTCCGCAGGCGCGTTGAACGGCGCCGCGTTAAAAGCCGGATTTGTCGAGAACGGACCAAAAGGCGCGCAGGACAATCTTGCGTGGCTTTGGGGGCAGGTGTCCGGCGTCAGTGATATGCGGCTGACCCACTGGATGGCACCGTTTGGCGTCGGCGCTGTCAGTCAGGCGCTTGAAAACGTGATGCCTTTCACGATGACCGATGCGATGTCGCAGTTTGTATCGCCCTACAGCTACGGGCCGTTTTACCGCAATCCGCTTGAGGATATCGTCAAGCGGTTCGACTATGACCGCGTCTGCAATACGGTTGCCCCTTTGCTGTTCATCGGGGCGACCCGGGTGCGCAATGGCAAGATCAAGGTGTTTTCAGGCGACGAGATTTCTTCGGACGCATTGCTGGCCTCCGCCTGCCTGCCGACGGTATTCAAGGCGATCGAGATGGACGACCCCGACACAGGCCAGCGCGAGGCCTTCTGGGACGGCGGTTACACCGGCAATCCCGCGCTTTTTCCCTTGTTTGACAGTGACTTGCCCGATGACATCGTCATTGTGAACATCAACCCGCTGGAGCGGGCAGAGATTCCGCGCACGCCTCAGCAAATCCAGAACCGGGTCAACGAGATCAGCTTTAATTCCAGCCTGTTGCGCGAATTGCGCGCCATCGAGTTCGTGCAGCGTCTGCTGGACGATGGCACGGTCAACACGGGGCGGATGGCACGGGTGCGCGTGCATATGATCGCGGATGATGATCTGATGGCAAAACTCTCCGTGGCCACCAAGATGGTGCCCCATGCCGGCGTCATCAATGCGCTTCACGAGGCGGGCTATGCCGCTGCAGAGAAGTTTCTCGCAGCACACCGCGACGACATCGGAAATGTCTCCTCCGTGGACTTGCCGGAAATGTTCAACTGACAGCAGACTTGCCCCGTCGTTGTCAGGCACTGTCCTTTTCGGCAAGCAAGGCGGCTTTGCCTTCCTCGTCCATGGTCGTCGGCGCATCCTTGTCTTGCGGATAGACAAGCCCTGCAGAGATCACCAGCTTCGCAGAATCCTCCACCGACATATCCAGCACGATCACGTCTTTGGCAGGTACGAACAACAAGAACCCCGATGTGGGGTTAGGTGTTGTGGGTAGGAAAATCGACATCATTTCGCCTGACGGGTCGGTTTTGCTGGCGATTTCGGCTTTGGCATTGGTCGAGATAAACCCAAGCGCCCAGATACCGCGGCGTGGGTATTCGATCAGGCAGGCCTTCTCAAAGCTGCGCTCAGACTGGGCGAAAATCGTCTCTGATATCTGTTTGATGCCCGAATAGATCGTGCGCACAACGGGTGTGCGTTCCACAAGGCTTTCAGCCGTGCGGATAAAACTGCGCCCGATAAAGCCCTTGGCCATCCACCCGATGATGATCGTGAAAATCAGGAAGATCACCACACCCAGACCGCGCACGTTGATCTGCACGGAAGGGTCCAGCCCCAGCAAATCCTGGATCAGGCGGTCCGGATGGTAGGCCTGCGGCACCAATGGCAGCACAAAGCCGTCAATCCAGCCCACAACCGACCAGATCAGCCAGATCGTCAGCCCCACGGGTGCAATCACCACCAGACCCGTCAGGAAAGAGGCGCGCAACCGCGCGATCAAACTTCGGCGCGGCGGCTTTTCAGGGTCAAATGGCGTGTTCATGAGTGTCAGTTCGCAAGGTCAGGCGCGTCATAGCTATGCGCTTTGGCGCAGCGTCACAATGGTAAGGCTTGGATTTTCCGTCAATTCTTGGGGGCAGTTGTGCTCAAAGCGGTCGCAATCTGGGCAGCCAGCCGCGCATTGTTGCGCACAAGGGCGATATTGGCTGTCAACGAGCGCCCTTCGGTCAGTTCGTAGATCCGCTGAAGCAGGTAGGGCGTGACCCCTTTGCCGGTAATGCCATGGGCCAGCGCATCAGACTGTGCATGGGCAATGATCGGCGCCAGATCGGCGGCGGGAATTTCCGCGCCTTTGGGAATCGGGTTTGCGATCAGTTGACCGCCCGGCAGGCCAAGGTCGGCCCTTGCACGGTGAGCCGCCGCGATCTGGGCAGGATCATCCAGGCGGAGGGGTGCTTTCAAAGGGGATGACGCACTCCAGAACGCGGGAAAGCTGTTCTGGCCGAAAGCGATCACAGGCACCCCGTGGGTCTCCAGCACTTCCAGCGTTTTGGCCACATCCAAAATGGCCTTAGCACCAGCTGCCACGACGCTCACGGGCGTTTGTGCCAATTCCATAAGGTCTGCCGAGATGTCAAAGCTGTTCTCCGCCCCTTTGTGGACGCCGCCTATGCCGCCGGTGGCGAATACTTCGATCCCTGCCAGATGGGCTGCGATCATCGTCGCGGCAACCGTTGTGGCACCGGTACGGCCAGAGGCGATGCAAACCGCCATGTCCGCGCGGCTAAGTTTGGCGACCCCTTTGGCCTGCGCCAGTTTGCTGAGCTGGTCCGCGTCCAGCCCGATGTGCAAAGCCCCCTCCATGACCGCGATCGTGGCGGGGATGGCGCAGGCGGCGCGCACATCCGCTTCGACCTGCTGCGCGACTTCAAGGTTCTGCGGATAGGGCATCCCGTGAGTGATGATCGTGCTTTCAAGTGCGACGATCGGCGTGCCTGCCTTGCGGGCTTTGGCCACTTCGGCACTGTAGGTAAGGGGCATCATATCTTGGTCTCTCCTGACACGTATAGGGCGGCGGCCTGCAAGGCCTGTTCCAATGCGGCGGTGGGGCTGGCCCCTTTCAGCTCGCTTGCGATATGGGCCGCCATGAAAGTATCCCCTGCGCCGGTAATGCGGGCCACATGCACCGCTGGCGGGGTCCGTGTGACCGCGCCATCTGCATCCGCAACCGTTGCCGCGGCCCCGCCATCGGTGACGACAGCGCGCTTGGCACCGCGTGCAAGCAAACCTGCCGCCGCCGCCGGAGAGGCATCAAATGTCGTTTCGCACAGTAAACTGGCCTCTTCGAGGTTCACATAAAGCGTGCCGCGCCCCGCTTGCACAAATGGGCTGAGGCGCAGCGCTTTGCCCGGCGATGCGGGGGCCACGCGCAGATCGGCCTGCGCCAACAGCGGGCTGCGGGCCATCTGGTTCAGCAGATCAACAGTCAGGTTTCCATCCAGTGCGACGCACCCTTTGTAGGGCACCGGCAGGCTGCCGTCAGAGAAGGGGCTGAGGATCTTGTCCCCCGCCGCCTCAAGGGAATGGGCATCCGCAATCGCCGCGATCAGCCCGTTGGCCCCCTCGACGGCCATATAGCGGTCTGTGGGCAAATCGTCAGAGCGGTAGACATGGGCGGTGGTCAGCCCGCGTATCTCGCAGGCGGCGATCAACTCATCACCTTCGGCGTCGCGACCCACAGCACTCAGCAGCGCAGGGGTCAGCCCGAAACGCGCCAGTGCCATGCCAATGTTCAGCGCCACGCCGCCGGGCAGGCGGGTGATGCGCCCGGGCATGTCGGAGCCTTGCCGCATCGCGGTTTCAGAGCGCCCAATGATGTCCCATAGGACGGAGCCGATGCACAAGATGTCAGGTGTCTGGTTCATGCCCCCTTGTGCCCCGCGCAGGCAGGGCGTTCAAGCGCACTTCCCCTTCGATTTTAGTTTGGTACGCTGAATGTCAGCGCGGCCCAGAGCGTTTCCCAAACGGGCGCCGCGGGATCGCTGCCCGCATCCGCAGCGGGGCGCAGGACAACCGCGTCGAACAGATAGTCATGGCCCGGGGTAACGGGAACGGTGACTTTGCCGCCGCTGTCCGTGCGGTGCAGCGAAATTGTCACCGTGTCGTCAGGCGCGCGGTCAAAAACCTCGACCTGCACGTCTGCACGGGGGGCATCCTGATAGGTGAGTGCGACAGACATTTGCCCATCAAAATCAGCGGCATAGGGGTTGGTGAGGGCGATAAACTCTGTGGCCAGACCGTAGGCCTGATCGGCGCCTTCACCGCTGCCCACGCCCACCAGTGCTTTGACATGGCGCGAATAGCGTTCCTTGAACCCTTCGCGGGGCCAGCCTGCGGCGTCGTGATCGGCCTGGGCATTGGCAAAATCCTTGTGTGCTGCGAATTTGGCGAACTTGGCCCATTCACGGTAGGTCAGGGTGGCGCTGGCCTTTTCATGCAAGACAACGACCAGCGCATCGCTTTCGGGGGCCATTGTGTCCAACGCAGGCCGGTCCCCGTTGCGCGGAGTCAGAGGGGTGATTTTGTCCCCAACCGCCAGATCAAATCGCGTGCTGGAGCGGTCAAAGAACGACAGGCTATTGCCTTTGAATTCCTGCCCGTTTTTAAAGTCCGCACGGATTGCAGAGCCGGGTGCCACTTGATAGCTCTCCGGCGCGATCCAGAATTCATGTGCAGCGACCGGTGCAGCGGTCAGGCCAAACAATGCAAGCAACAAGATACGGGACAGTTTCATGCAGATTTCTTTCTTTAGGGTTATGGCAAAGCTGACGTTGCTGGTGGCATTGTCAAGCGTGGTCGTCTCTGTATCCACGCGCGTGCATGCCCATGAGTTGCAACCGACCATCGCTGATTTCACTGTGGCCGATGAGGCGCTGACCCTGCAATTGCGCCTGAACGTCGAAGCCTTGCTGGCGGACATTGATCTGGACGCGGTGCAAGACACGAACGATGCCGAGAATGCCGCCGACTATGACAGCCTGCGGGCCTTGTCCGCCGCTGAAGTCATGGCCCGCGCGCCTGAATTGCTTGAGGCGTGGAATGCCTTGCCAATGGTGCAGGCCAACGGTGTGCCGGTGGCGCTGGACGCAGGAACACTGACAGTCCCCGAAGGGGTGGACATCGAACTGGCCCGTCTGTCGGACTGGACCGTGACGGCCGTTTTGCCCGCAGGGACACAAGAGCTGACTGTCAGCTGGCCCAAAGGTGCCGGGGCACTTATCGTGCGTCAACAAGGGGTTGAGGAACCCTTTACCGGCTATCTCGACGGGGGGCAGACGACAGATCCCATCAATCTGAGCGGCGGCGACGAGATGTCCGGCTGGCAGGCTTTTGTCAGCTACATTCCCGTTGGTTTCGACCATATTCTGCCCAAGGGTCTTGACCATATCCTGTTTGTGCTGGGGCTCTTTTTGCTGTCCACGCAGCTGGGGCCGCTGCTGTGGCAGGTCTCCGCGTTTACGCTGGCGCATACGGTGACGCTGGCCATGGGGGCGCTTGGCTGGGTCAATGTGCCCGGCAGCATTGTGGAGCCGCTGATCGCCGCCTCCATCGTCTATGTCGCGGTTGAGAACATATGGTTGGGCGGCCTCAGCCGCTGGCGACCCTTTGTGATCTTCGGCTTTGGATTGCTGCACGGCTTGGGCTTTGCCTCTGTGCTGGGCGACTTTGGCCTGCCCACGGCGCAGTTCATCCCTGCATTGATCGGTTTCAACATCGGGGTTGAGCTTGGGCAGCTGACAGTCATTGCCCTTGCCGCTGCCTTGATCTGGCTGGCGTTGCGGGCGGCCATGTACACCGATCTGGAGGGCGAGGAAGTGCTTGTTCGCGAGACATCCGTGATGTTCCGTGCCGTGTCCATCACCGGCTCGCTGATCATCGCGATCATTGGTGCCTATTGGGTGATTGAACGCGTCTTTTTCTAGATATGTCAGTCCATTACGGACAGAAGCTCACCCAAAGATCTGACGGGGTCGTCGGTCTTCCAGATTTCATCGCCGATCCCGAAAAAGTCTGTCACAGGGGTCAATCGGCGGACCGCATCTGCGTCCAGTCCGCCCTCGGCCACGACGGGGACTTCGATCACTTCTGACCACCATGCGAACAGGTCCTGTTCGGCAAAGTTGCCGTCGCCCAAGGCGCTGGCCTGCACAGGACCAAAGCTGATGTAGTCCGCACCGCTTTCCCCTGCGGCCATGCCGTCATGGCGTGATCCTGCGCAAAAGCTGCCGACAATGGCGTCCTGGCCGATCTCTTTGCGCGCATGACGCACGGTGCGGGCACCATCCAGCAGATGCACCCCGTCAAGGCCCAAAGGTTCGACCAGCATCAGGTGCTCTGAAATCACCAAAGCTACGTCCCGTGCATGGGTAATCTCGCGCAGGGCATCTGCGGCGCGTGACAGACGGTCTTCATCGCGTGTGGCAAGGGCCAGACGCACGCAGGCAACAGGATGCGCATCCAATGTCTGGGCCAGCAAAGCGGGGAATGTGCTCAGCTCGATCTCCGGGGGGGTGATCAGGTAGATTTGCGGCTGTTCGGGCGTATCCATCGGGGCGTCCTTTAAGGTATCTCCGGTCTGCCTAGCGGATGGCGCGGCAAAGGAAAAGATTTGAGGTCCCCAACGTGGCGTTTTTAACCTCTTGGCTGCGGCGCCGTTCTTGCGGGGGGCTGCCGTGGCGGGTATGGGGCGGTTATGGATGATACAGCTTTAAAACCGACGATCCCCGCCATGGTCCTGGTGCGCCCGCAGATGGGCGAGAACATCGGGGCAGCGGCGCGTGCGATGTGGAACTTTGGCCTGGATCATATGCGGATCGTGGCGCCGCGTGACGGCTGGCCCAATCCGGCGGCGGTGGCCATGGCCTCTGGCGCGGGGCGGCTGCTGGACGAGGCGACCTTGTGTGCCGATCTG
>CALAIJ010000099.1 GCA_937923365.1 uncultured Sulfitobacter sp. | reverse complement strand
CCCGATGACAATGTCTCTGCCAGCGTGCCGAAATGGCCCAATGCAAGTTGCATGGCAGACGTGAACTGCGCAGCCTCCGAGGTGGCCACGCGATAACTGCCCAGCACCTCGGATTTGCGTTCGACATCTGTCAGGAAACTGTAATTTCCAGCCAGAGTTTCGCGTACATTTGCAACCTGTCCGCTGGTCAGTTCCGCGCCCAGCCGTTGCATGTCCTGTTTGAGAGCGCTGCTTCGATTGCGCAAGAGATAGCCTTGCGCCAGATCGCCCAATGCACCTGTGTTCATTGTATCACCCTCCGATTACAAGCGGTTTAGAATGTCCATCAATTCGTCCAAAGTCGCGATCATCTTGGCGTTGGCGGCATAGCTTTGCTCGACCTGAATGAGCCGCTGAAGTTCCTGATCGGTGTCCACGCCTTCGGCCAGTTGCAATTGCGTCAACTCGTCGAGGCGGCTTGCGGCGAAAGTCGCGTTTTGCTCGGCAATGTTCAGCTCGCCTCCCACGCCGGATATCACTGCGGAGACAATGCCGGATGTGGACAAAACGCTTCCCGCAAAGCTGCCGCTGGCCACTGCGCGGGGATCGGTCAAGGCGACGGTCAAAGACTGCAAGAGCGTCGAATCCCCCACAGTGCCTGATGTGGCCGCGTTGATGCCGTCCCGAATGCGCCATGCCTCCCCGCCCTGAGCCGGGTCAACGGCGGCGTTTAATGTCAGACGGCTGGCCAGCCCAACCTCATCGGCGGGATCAAAAGCGCTGCCATTATCTGTAAACAGGCCTGCATCCCCCGGCGCCAATGTCGCATCAACGGTCGGATCTGCGAACCGTTCGACAAGATCGCGTGCCATGGCGTCGATGTCTGCCTGTGCTTCGATGCTGGTTTCATCCCTGATCGCGAATTGCGCGGCCAGTGCCCCGCCCCGCAGCGCGCCGCTGTCACTGCCGGTCCGGACCGGTTGGTCATTGATGGTCAGGCCGGAAAGGGTGCCTGCCCCCACGGACATATAGGGTGTGACAAGGTTTGCAGGCTGAAAGCCAATCGTTGAGGCCTGCCCGTCGATCAAAGCCGCGCCGCTGGTAGAGTAGAGTGCGATCTGCCCGCCATCCCGCGCGATCTGGCGCAAGGGTACAAGTGTGCCAATCTGGTCTACCACCCTTTGGCGCATGTCCAGAAGACCCGCGGTATCACGCCCTTGTGCCTGCGACTTTGTTATCTCTGTATTGAGCGTCTGGACCTGCTTTAGTGCGCCATTCAACTCTGTCACCTGGGAAGCGATGGTGCGGTCCGCCTGGGTGCGGGCCTCTTGCACACCGTCAGAGGCAGCCTTGAGATAGGATGCGTAGCTGCGCGCTTCGACCACCGCAGTTTCCAGGCGATCTGCGGCATCGGGCCGACTGGTGGCCGTGACCAAAGCGCCTTCAAACCGCGACAACGCCCCCGAAAGCGAGGCGGGACTATCAGGTGTGCCCAGCAGGCGTTCGACCTTTGTCAGGAAATCCATTGTGCCCTGAGTGTTGGCATTGGCTGCGTCCGCCAAACGTCTGTCCGAGGCGAGGCCTTCGTTCACGATGCGGGTCACGCCCACTTCGCGCACGCCGCTGAGGCCATTCGCAGCGGTCGAGCTGAGCTCCAACACGCGACGCCCGTAGCCGGGGGTCAGCGCGTTGGAGATGTTGTTGGAAATCACATCCGCACCACGGCCTGCAGCGCGCAGGCCCAGAACGGCGTTCGACATTGCCGAAGATATACTCATATCAGATTTCCTTGTCTCAGGCGCCCCATGGGCGCAGTTGGGTATTGCCCTGAAGGTGGGTCAGGTTAGCGTTTGATGTTTGTGGTTTCCTGAAGCATTTCGTCTACCGTCTGGATCACTTTCGCGTTCGAGGAATACGCCCGCTGTGTCTGGATCATGTCCGTCAGTTCGCCGGCAACGTCTGTCGTGGATTCTTCGAGTGCAAAGGACACCACATCGCCCGTGGGTCCGTCACTGGCGTCCCAAAGGAAGAACGTCCCGCTGTCGACCGAAGGCTGGTATGTCTGGTGGTCCAGCGCTGTCATCCCGTTGGGGTTGGGCAGGTCGACCAGCGGAATCTGGTAGACAGTACGTGTGATGCCTGTGTCAAAGTTGGCATGGACAAACCCGTTGGCGTCCACTTCGACGCTGGTCATGTTACCCACCGGAGAGCCGTCTTTGGAAATGTTCACCGGCGCGAAGCTGTCGGAAAGCTGTGTCATCGCATCGCTTGTGCCGATCAATCCGATATCTATTTCAATGGGCCCCCCGGCAACAGGAACAATGAAGCTGCCGGTTGCCGGATCATAAGCCCCGCCACTGGTTGTGGTGACAGTTGCCAAGGTGCCGCCTGCGGTGCGGTTGTCGTTAAAGGTCACGACGTATTCACCAATCGTTGTGCCGGGGTTCACCGAATCCTCAAGCACGATGGTCCATTCGTTTGACGACCCTGTGGCGGGCACTGTCGGTGTGAATGTGACGTTCAGGCTTTGGGAGTTGCCAAGGTTATCGTAATACTCAACAGACAGTTGCTGCGTGTCACCATTTGCGCCTGCTTCGGTTCCCGTGGCGGGCAGGTTAACGCCCAGGTTCATTCTGGTCGTGGGCTCACCCGAAAACTGGTTCACGTTGATCTGGACAGGCCTCAACCCGTCTGACGTGTCACGGGGATAGGTTGGGACAGTCCCGTCCGCCTGCGCGGGCCAGCCCAGCAACACCAAACCGGACGTTGATCGCAGGAAGCCGTCTGAATCGGTTCGGAACGATCCGGTGGTTGTTAGCAACATATTGGGATTTTCGACGCCCAGCCCCACTTCAGAGGCTTTTGCAACAGGGATAAAGCCCCGCCCCCGAACGGCCAGATCGGTCGGGTTGGCGGTCGAGACCAGGGCCCCGCGCTGATCCACCAGCCGCTGGGTTGTCGCGCGGACCCCGCCCGCAGAATACTGGCCCCCGTCCGAAGAGATCACCATCGAGTGGAAATCAGTCTCCACCCGTTTGTAGCCCATCGTCGATGAGTTCGCGATGTTGTCCGAAATGGACGCCAGCCGGGTTGCATTGGATTGCAACCCCGCGACACCTGCGTTTAGCGCTGAAGAAATGGTCATTGTTCCGCCTTTCTGCTGGTCAAGCCAAAGTGTTCTCTCACCCCTAGTCCGCGGAGGTTTAACGCGGTGCTAACAGATAAAATCCGCCGCATATCTCTGGACGCATCCGGAGGGGTCAATTGCGTCTGATGTCGCGCAGAAGAATGATCTCAAGGCGGTTGTTGCGCACAGCCATGGGGTCATTTGCTGCCGGTTTGCGATCTGCGTGTCCCGTGGTCCGCTGGATCCGGTCTGATGTGATCCCTCCGGCTTGCAACAATTGTCGCAATGTCGCGGCGCGTGCCGTCGAAAGGTCCCAGGCCGGATTGTCTTGCAACACAACGGGGCTTGCCCGCACATGTCCGCCAACCGCGATCCCGTTGGTCACGCTTTGCGCTGTATTCGCAACGAGGATCGCCAACTGCTCAAGCATCTGGGTGGGTGTTTCGGTATCCTCCTCGAACAGCGGCACATCTGCGCGGTCAAAGAGTTCGATCACCAGACCTTCATCTGTCAGCCGTGTGACAATGTGGCGAAGCGCATTTTCCATCACTGCAGATTCACCGCCCATACCTTGCAGTTTTGCGTCGATCTCACGGAAAAGCTCTGCCACCGCGTCTGCCTCTCCTGCGCTGTCGGCAGTGCCGCTGTCGCCGCGCGCGGCCTCTTCCTGGGTGGGGTGATTCTGGCTGGCGCCCGTACCGTTCTGCGCCAAAGTCTCTTCGGAGAAGATGCTATCACCACCAAAGGCACCACTGCCCCCGCCCGAGATGCGGTTGATCGGAATGGTCGGAGAGAAGTAGTCCGCCAGACCTTTGCGCTGTTGTTCTGTTGTGGCGTTCAGCAGCCACATCAACATGAAGAACGCCATCATTGCGGTCACGAAATCCGCATAGGCAACTTTCCAGGCGCCGCCATGATGCCCGCCGCCCTGAATGACCTTCTTGCGTTTGATTATGATTGGCGCCGTGTTCGGTTTTCCGGCCATCTTCACCACACCTCCTGCTTCTGGGAAAAGGTCTAGCGTGTGGATGCTTTCAGGGGGCTTAACGATTCAAATTGGCCCTATTTGGCGGAAGCGGCCTGTCAGCCTTCGCCCCGTTCGGCGGCCAGTCTGATCTGCTTTTGCCGTTCGCGGAACCGGTCCTTGTCCCAGTCTGACGTCGTCGCAAAACACTTGTGGCAACTGACCCCCTGCTCGTATTCGGGGCGGTCCATGTCCTCAGGCAGGATCGGCTGGCGGCAGCCGTGACACAGCACATGTGGTCCCTCAACCAGCCCGTGCCCGACAGACACACGCGCATCAAAGACAAAGCAGTCGCCCTGCCATGTGCTTTGCGGTTGGGGCACCTCTTCGAGGTACTTCAGAATGCCGCCCTTAAGGTGAAAGACATCCTCGACCCCTGTCCCGAGCAGGTAATTGGTGGACTTCTCGCAGCGGATGCCTCCGGTGCAGAACATGGCGATCTTCTTGCCTTCAAAACGGTGCTTGTTCTGCGCCCACCATTCAGGGAATTCGCCAAAGCTTTTGGTCTTGGGGTCCACCGCGCCGTCGAAGGTGCCGATGGCCACTTCGTAGTCGTTGCGGGTGTCGATAACGGCCACGTCCTCGCGCGCGATCAGATCGTTCCACGCCTTCGGATCGACATAGTGACCAGTGCCGGTCGCAGGGTCGACATGGGGTTGCCCCATGGTCACGATCTCGCGTTTGATGCGGACTTTCATGCGCGGAAAGGGCGGCGTGTCGGAATGCGCTTCTTTCCACTCAAGCCCTGCACATCCGGGCAAATCCCGCAGATGGGCGATCACGGCGTCGATGCCACTGCGCGGGCCGGCGATGGTGCCGTTCACGCCCTCATGCGCCAGCAGCAGCGTGCCTTTGACACCCTGCGCCTCGCACAGCGCCAGCAGATCAGGCTTGAGCGCGGCAGGGTCGTCAAAGCGGGTAAAGTGATAGAGGGCGGCAATGGTATGCATGGGCGCTGAGATAGGCGGGCAGGGGGGCATTTTGCAAGAGGGTAGTTGCAGGGGCTGCGTGCTACGGCGGCCTTTGCGTTTGCAGGCCCCTGAGGTTTCGAGTTTATTGGAAGGGTGAAGAGGGGCGGTGCGGCCCTCGACAAGGAGACATGCGATGCAGGCGTTGATCGTGATTGATGTGCAGAACGACTTTTGCCCCGGTGGCGCCTTGGCGGTGCCGGAAGGCGACGCGGTTGTGCAGGGGATCAACGCACTGATGTCTGAGTTTGACGCGGTGGTGCTGACGCAGGACTGGCATCCGGCGGGACATTCGTCGTTTGCCTCTGCCCATGAAGGGGCGGGCCCCTATGACGTTGTGCAAATGCCCTACGGTGCGCAGGTGCTGTGGCCCGATCATTGTATCCAGGGCTCCACCGGTGCGCGGTTTCATACGGACTTGCATGTGGACCGAGCGGACCTCATTATCCGCAAGGGGTACAACCCCGCTATCGACAGTTATTCGGCGTTCTTTGAAAACGATCACACGACGTCCACAGGGCTGGAAGGCTATCTGCGCACGCGGGGCATTGACCGGTTGGTGATGGTGGGGTTGGCGCTGGATTTCTGCGTCAACTTCTCGGCGGTGGATGCGGCGAAACTGGGGTTCGACGTGGAAGTACGCGAAGGCCTGTGCCGCGCGATTGATCTGGACGGATCGCTGGCGGCGGCGCTCTCGGGGATGAAGGATGCGGGCGTGACCTTGGCCTAGAGGCCTTTCAGGATCAGGCGGGTCCCGTCAAACCGTCCCTTGACCAGCCGTACGTTTCGCGCCCCTTGCGGGCGGTCGCGGAAGCGGTCGTTGGACACAACGGCCAGCTTGTGTTCCTGCGCGAAAGCAAGGATGTAGCCATCGGCCTCGGTGCGGGCCGGACACACTTTGAGGTGTTCTTCAGGAAGCCCGAGTTCTGCCGCGAACTTCGCTTCATTCAGGGATGTGTCGCCCACATGATGGCGCGAGGACGCATCCAGAAAGACCACAGGCACAAAACCACGCTTTTGCAGGTGGCGAAGGACACGCGCCAAGGTGTCCAGCCTGGCGGTGTTGTCGCGCCAGAACAGGACGTTGGTGCCATCGACCGCAATCCGTCTGGCGGCGCGTGGGGGCTTTTGCCGTTTGCGGCGTTGCAGCCAGATGAAAGCCGCCAGCAAGACCGCGCCCAACAGCGCCACAGCGTTCCAGTCCGATGGGGTCATCTGCGCCTTTCTGCTTGCTCTGGCTTGGTGATCCTTGCCACATAGGGATCAAACCAAAGGAAGCCCGATCATGGTCGACATCGCCAGCCGCGTCTATAACCACAAATGGAAGATTGATCCGATTGTGCGGTCGCTGATCGACACAGATTTCTACAAGCTGCTGATGTGCCAGTCGGTGTTCCGCAACAAGCCGGACACCCAAGTGACGTTCAGCCTGATCAACCGCTCGACCCACATTCCGCTGGCGGACCTGATTGACGAGGGCGAGCTGCGCGAGCAGTTGGATCACATCCGCTCGCTGTCACTGTCACGGGGCGAATCGACATGGCTGCGCGGCAACACCTTCTATGGCAAGCGCCAGATGTTCCGCCCCGATTTCATGGAGTGGTTCGAGGGCCTGCGCCTGCCGCCCTACCATCTGGAGCGCAAGGGCGATCAATACGAGCTGACCTTCGAAGGCGCCTGGCCCGAAGTCATGCTGTGGGAGATCCCAGCGTTGGCCGTGCTGATGGAACTGCGGGGGCGTGCCGTGCTGAACGGCATGGACCGGTTCGAGCTGCAGGTGCTTTATGCCCGCGCCATGACCCGTGTCTGGGAAAAGATCGAGGCGCTGCGCGGCATCCCCGATCTGTCGATTGCGGATTTCGGCACGCGGCGGCGGCATTCCTATCTGTGGCAGGACTGGTGTGTGCAGGCGATGCACGAAGGGCTGGGGGCTGCCTTCACCGGTACCTCCAACTGCCGTATTGCCATGCAACGCGAGATGGAGGCCATCGGCACCAACGCGCACGAACTGCCGATGGTCTATGCCGCGTTGGCGAAGGACGACGCGGCATTGGCGCAAGCCCCCTACGACGTCCTGCGCGACTGGCAGGACGAACATGAAGGCAACTTGCGGATCATTCTGCCCGACACCTATGGCACCAAGGGGTTTCTGGACAACGCGCCCGACTGGCTGGCAGGCTGGACCGGCATCCGTGTGGACAGCGGCGATCCGGCCACGGCTGCGCAAACGGCGATCGACTGGTGGCACGCCCGCGGAGAGGACCCGCGCACAAAGCGTGTGATCTTCAGCGACGGCTTGGACGTGGCCAAAGTGCAGGAGTTGCATCACGCTTTCGCAGGCAAGGTCAACGTGTCCTTCGGCTGGGGCACCTTGCTGACCAATGACTTCCGCGGGCTTGTGGCGGATGACGCGCTTGCGCCGTTCTCGTTGGTTTGCAAAGCGGTCGAGGCCAACGGCGTGCCGACGGTGAAACTGTCAGACAACCCCAAGAAGGCGATGGGACCTGCGGACGAAATTGCGCGCTACAAGCGGGTCTTTGGTGTGGGCGCGCAAGACGCGCAGGACGTCATCGTCTGAGTTTTGTCTTTAAGGCGGTGGGCGGTGCCCGGCCCTGCTGCCCGTGGGTTTCTTAACCATCAGACAGACGGGTGTTGCATGGATCATCCCTGATCCGTGCGGTATATGGCGTTGTTTTTCATAGGAAAACAGGCAAAGCGCAAAGTATCTAAAAGCCCATGTTTCGCACGCGAAACATTTCAGCCGGTTTGCGTTAACCCTCCGCCAGTTCTTTGAGCGCGGCTATAGTGGCGTCAAAATCATAGGCGGGTTGCCAGCCCCAATCCGCACGGGCGTCCGCGTCTTCGATCACATTGGGCCACCCCCGGATCAGCGCGTCAATCTTTGCATCAGGGGCAAAGTCCAGTTGGGCTGCGGGCCAGAGCGTGCGGATTTTCTCAGCCAATGCGCCCGCTGTGAACGTATAGGCGTGCAGGTTGTAGGCAGGCTGCGTCAGGCGCGCGCGGTCGGCATTGGTAAAGGCGACAAGGCTAAGGATCACATCCTCCAGAAACATGGTCGACATGCCCGTGTCAGGCGAGACGGGAAAGGTGAATGCTTCGCCCTTGGCGGCGGCAGTGAAGGCGTGGCTTGGATAGGCCGTCAGCGCACCCGGCGGGGCGAAGGGGGACAGAACCATCGGGAACCGCACGCAGCGAAAATCAAAATCAGCAGTGCTGCGCAGCCAATAGCCAAACCGCTCCACCGCGACTTTCGTGGCGCCATAGACATTGGAGGGCCATTGCGGCGCGTCTTGCGGCAACACGTCGGGAAAATCGGTGGCATAGGTTGCGATGGTGCTGGCAAAGACAAACGGCCCGATGCCGCGCGCGGCGGCCATCTGCATCAGCGTAATTGATGCGGTTGCATTGATCTCCCACGCGGTGGCCGGATCGGCCTCGGAACTGCCAGAGAGCAGCGAGGCAAGGTGAATGATCGCCTGCGGTTTGTGGGTGTCCAGCGTCTGCGCCAGCAGCGCGTGGTCGCGGATGTCGCCAAGGATGCAGGCCTCTACCCCGTCGGCGCTGTGGGTGCCGGGAATGTCAAAGCTGATGACACGGGTGCCCGCCGCGATCAGCTTGGCTGTGATCAGACGGCCAATGTTGCCGTTACCGCCGGTGATCAGAACGCTTTTGAGTGTCATCGGTTGGCCCCCTTGCTTGATGGCCAGAATGGCAGGCTGGGGCGGATCGTCAATGGTGGGCTGAGGGCAGGTTTGCTATTTGCAGGCCGAACGACACCGTTTGTGAAGCTCGGGTATGTCCGGCGCATGGACTAGGGATGGTTTCCAATTGCCTGCCGGACCCGTTCAGCTATTTGGGCACCGCATCCGCAACCCGCGCCATGCGCAGTCGCCGCTCGCGCCAGACGATCAGCAAGCCACCCGCCGCGATCAGCAGCGCGCCGGGGAAAAGGTCGCGCCAAGGGGCCTCTCCGTAGAACACCCAGCCCAGCACAAAGGCGAGCGGGATGCCAAAGTAGCTGAAAGGCGCAAGGTTGCTTTGCTCTGTCATCCGGTAGGATGAGATCAGCAGCAACACCGCGAAACCGCCAAAGCCGCCCATCGCAAAGATCCACCACAGATCCGTTGTCCGTGCCAGCGGGCTGAACCCTGTGGTTGCCACCGCAAGTACCAGCGCGCCGAGTGCCGCCACGCCAGAGGAATAGAGGTTGATCAGCGCGGTTGCCGCGTCCTCGTCCATCATGCGGGCCGTCACGCCGGTCAGCGCATAGCAGGCCGCAGCACCCAGCGGCAGCAAGGCGGCCACCGAGAAACTGTCGCGCCCCGGGCCCACCACCAGCACCACGCCCGCAAAACCGATCAGGACGGCGGACCAGCGCGCAAATCCCACCTTCTCGCCCAGCAGGGGCACGGCAAGTGCGACCATGAACAATGCGTTTGCATAGGTGATCGTTGCGGCGGTCGCGAATTCCATGATGCCCAGCGAAAGGTAGAAAAAGAACTGGGCAAAGGTCAGCACGATGCCGCGAAAGATCCCCAGTTTCCACTGGCGCAGACGTATGGGTCGTCCTTGCTTTTGCCAGTCCGCCGACAGCCACAGCACGATGCCCGCAGGGATCAGGCCAAAGAGGTTGCGGTAGGCAGACAGCTCGGCCGCGCCATAGTCCGGGCTAAGGCGTTTGATAATCAGCCCCATCGCGTCAAACAGCACCAAAGCCAGCAAAGACAGAATGATGGCAAGCGTTGTGCGGTTCATGAAGGGGGCTCCTGCCGCGGGGGGATTCGCCCGTTTGCGCCCCGCTTGGCGGCCTGTTTACGCCCGTATTGCCGCGGCGTCGCCAGAAATAAGCGCTTTGAGGCTGTGACGCGTCGCTATTGTGCCTTGCGCGGGAGCGACTGAAGTGAGACATTATGCGGGCTTGGTGTTCCGCTAATCACCCTTTCGGGGGTGTGGAACCGAAAAGGGAATTCGGTAACAAGATGCCGAAGCCGCCCCCGCGACTGTAAGCGGAGAGCCGCGTACCGTGCATGCCACTTGGCCATCTGGTCAGGGAAGGCGGGTACAAGGCCTCGACCCGCGAGCCAGGAGACCTGCCAGGCAAGAGTGCAACTAAGATGCCGTCGGGTGTGACGGTAAGGAGTAGACAGATGAACGTTCAAACCAAGACGCTGACGCAAAGCCGCGCCCGTTTCATCCCTGCCGTTTTCGCGGTGATCCTCGGGATGACAGTGATTTCCATCACCGGCCATGTGCAGGCAGCAGCCTTGCATGATGCGGCCCATGATGTGCGCCACGCGACAGGGTTCCCCTGCCACTAAGACATTCCGTGACGCTATGACACTTGGGCCTCGCTTTGCGGGGCCTGCCGTGTTTTTGGCGGAATGCTGTCTGCTGCCCTTGACCTGACGCGCGCATCCTTTGGGTGGCGAGGTCTTGGGGCATTTGCTTGAACACGCATCTTTCGGGGATTTGGACGGATCATGATCGCCAGATACATCACCAGCGCGCTTTTTGCAGGCGCATTGACGGGCCTTGTTGCGGGGCTGTTGCAGCTCTGGTTCGTGCAGCCCGTGTTGTTGCACGCAGAGCTTTACGAAAGCGGCGCGCTGACCCACTTCGGCGCTGCCCCCGTGTCGGCCCACCCCGAGCTTCCCGGCTTTGATCCGGTGCGTGACGGGCTAAGCCTGATTTTCACCATGCTGACCTATACCGGCTACGCGCTGATGATGGTCGCCGTGATGAGCATTGCCGAAGAGCGCGGCGCGCAGATCGACGGGCGCAGCGGTCTGGTCTGGGGCATCGCGGGCTTTGTGGCCTTCCACCTTGCGCCCGGTTTCTCGCTTGCGCCCGAAGTGCCGGGCGTTGCTGCGGCGGATGTCACTGCCCGCCAGATCTGGTGGTTCGCCACGGCGGGTGCGGCTGTGGCCGCACTTTGGCTGATTGGTTTTGGCCGCAATTGGACGGCATACGGCGTCGCGGTGATCTTGCTGGCGGCCCCCCATGTGATCGGCGCGCCAGAGCCTGACGTGCTGACTGGCCCCGTCCCTACCGAGATCGGTGCGTTGTTCGCGGCCCGTGCCTTTGGCGTCGGGCTGGCCGCTTGGGTCGTTCTGGGATGCCTTGCAGGATACTTCTGGCAGTCCGAGGGTGCCGCGGAACGGCACGCCGCATGAGGACGCTTGCGCTCTTTGCCATTGGTCTGGTGTTCGGTGGCGGCATCGGCTTCGTCACGGCGGCGGGCATGGGGGTGACCTTTGACGGGCATGACCACGGCGACCCTGCCCATCACGGCGCGGGCCTGACCGATGACGGGATGGACCACGGCAAGGCCCATGACACCCCGATCGAGGTGGATGCCGCCCAAGCTCCGCGCCTTGCAATCGCTGTGACGCCCGACCCGATGGCGGGCCACAACCTGCATCTGATGGTCGAGAACTTTGCCTTTGCGCCCCAGCAGGCCAGCCGTGCCCATGCGGAGGGTCAGGGACACGCCCATGTCTATGTGAACGGCACGAAATACGCGCGGGTCTACGGCCCTTGGGTGCATCTGGACGGGCTGCCCGCAGGCGATGTCACAATCGACGTCACGCTGAATGCCAATTCTCACCAGCCGTTGGCATTGGGCGGTGTTCCGATCACAGCCAGCACCACAGTGGAGGTCAAATAGATGACCGCGACACTATACGTCTGCATGACCTGCAAAGCGGGGGAGCCGCCGGAAGACGGCGCGCCCTTGCCCGGTGCTCAGTTGCACGCAGCCCTGACAGCCGCCCCTGCGCCCGAAGGCGTCAAGGTGGTTGGCGTTAAATGCCTCTCGGCCTGTTCTCAAGGGGCTTCGGTCGCGTTGTCAGAGCCCGGCAAGTGGGGCTACATCTATGGCCGCATGTCGGTGGATGACGCCGCTGATATCCTTGAAGGCGCCGCCGCCTATGCGGCCACCAACGACGGGCTTGTCACATGGCGGCAACGCCCTGTGGTGTTCCGCAAGCAAAGCCTCGGGCGCATCCCGCCTTTCAATACATCGCAATATGAACCCCCGGAGACTGACACATGAACGATCTGGCAAAAATCCCCGTTACCGTGATCACCGGCTTTCTGGGCTCGGGCAAGACCACGTTGATCCGTCACCTGATGACCCACAACGAAGGCAAGCGTCTGGCCATTCTGGTCAATGAATTCGGCACCGTTGGCGTCGATGGCGAAATCCTCAAGTCCTGCGCGGATGACAACTGCCCTGCCGAAAACGTGGTGGAGCTGGCCAATGGCTGCATCTGCTGCACGGTGGCCGATGATTTCATCCCGACCATCGAGGCGCTGATGGCGATGCCCACGCGCCCCGATCACATCCTGATCGAGACGTCGGGGCTGGCACTGCCCAAGCCGCTTTTGAAAGCCTTCGACTGGCCCGCCATCCGCTCCAAGATCACGGTGGACGGTGTGATCGCTTTGGCTGATGCCGAAGCGGTCGCCGCGGGCACATTCGCCGCGGACGTGGACGCTGTGGATGCCCAACGCAAAGCCGACGATTCGCTGGACCATGAGACCCCTCTGTCGGAAGTCTTCGAAGACCAGATTTCCTGCGCCGACATCGTCTTGATGTCCAAGGCCGATCTGGCGGGCGAAGAGGGGCTGTCCGCCGCGCGCAAAGTGATCGAAGACGAAAGCCCGCGGCAGATACCCATCCTCCCGATGAGCGAGGGCGTGATTGATCCCAAGATCATTCTGGGCCTCGGCGCTGCCGCCGAAGATGACCTCGACGCGCGCCCCTCGCACCATGACGGGCACGACGACCATGAACACGACGATTTCGAGACCATCGTCGTGCCCATGCCCGAAGTGGACGACGTCGACACGCTGGTTGCCGCCATCGAACGCCTCGCCACCGAACAGCACATCCTGCGCGTCAAAGGCTACGTTGCGGTCACGGGCAAGCCCATGCGCCTGCTGGTGCAAGCCGTCGGTGCCCGCGTGCGCCAGCAGTTTGACCGCCCATGGGGCGACACGCCGCGTCAGGGTCACTTGGTGGTGATCGCTGAACATGACCACATCGACACCGCCAAAATCCGCGCAGTGCTGGGTGCGTAAAGATGCACGTCGTCTT
>CALAIJ010000098.1 GCA_937923365.1 uncultured Sulfitobacter sp. | reverse complement strand
CAAAGGCCTGAACGATCTCAATGTCGCGCTTGGGATTGCGGGCGACAAAAGGCTCGAAAAAGGCGAGGAACCCTTCGGCCCCATCTGCCACGCCAGTGGAATGCTGGGTATAGCGGTGACCAGTGTATTTCATCACCGCCTCGCGCGCATGACCACCAGCGATACCTTCCAGATAGATCGCACGTACGTTGTCCAGTCCCTTGCCCATAGGGTTTCCTAACCTTGTTTTTCGGATGAGTTTGATTTTGTGCCAAACGCCGTGGTGAGCCCCCAGCGCGCTGCCATTGCTTCGGGTATCAAGAATAAGACAATCCAGCCTGCTGCAAAGACACCAAGTGGCAGGCCCAATGTACCGTGTCCCGTGATCAGCGAATTCAACAGATCGCCGGATTCAGTTACAAACCGCATGGCAAAGACAGCTCCGATCACACTTGGTGTCTTCATCCAAAGTGCAAGGATCATCGCCAGCCCCATACCAAGATTACGGATGCCCCAGCCAGTGGTCACATAGCCGATCTCATCCCATTGCGCGAAATTGGGGAAATCGTTGAAAAACATGGTTGGTGAAAAGATACCCAGCAGCCCCGCTGTCACCCCGATGAAGGTCAGGAAGCAACCGAAGTAAAATATCCACTTTGGCATTGCGGTATGTTTGGCCATCGATAACCTCCTGTTTGGCTCTATGCCGTTGACTTCAAACGGCTTCGGGCTTGCGCCAGACGAGGAAGATTGCGACCGCGGCAATCACTGCAAAGGCAAGACCTGCGATGGCAGCCTCGGCTGGGCCACCCATCAAACCCATGAAGATCGCATCATGGCCATTCATGAACATCATCGCAAAACCGCCAATCATCACGAGATGTCGCTGACCCACAAAGGCACCGATCAGCGCAATCAGGATCAACGTCAACTGCCGCCCAAGGAATGCACCAGCCGTCGCACCAAGGGATAGTGCGGGCCCGGTCAAATCAGCCAGACCGGGGTTCGATGTTGGGTTCGGATACGCTGGCAATGTAAATGCCAGCATCACGAGCGCCAAGACACCGATCAAGATGCGTGGCAAAAGGTATTGTTTGTTCATCGTCTTCTTCGTCCTTCGTGAATATTCGGTCGCGCAGTCCGCAGGCCCACGAAAGGACTGAGGACACGCACACTCATTGGAAGTTGATTGTCAAAGACCCGCCGTTTTCGCTGATCTTGGTAAGGTCCGTGCCTTCACCAACGGTGACAAGGATGCCGCCATTTTCAAACGTGTAGTCCGTAGGAAGACCCTCAACAAAGGCTCCCATGGACGTCGCGGTCGCGCCCGGTTCGATGATTTCAACCGTGGCGCTGAAGTTTTCGTCGGTCGTGTCCGATAGCTCGGCAGAGGTCACTTCCGCATCAAACGCAAAGTAGTAGCGATCAAACGTCGTGTCGTCGTAGAGCGTGATCTGGAGTTTCTCCAACTGGGCAATCAGGGTCATGGTCAAACTGTCGCCAGTGACATCCACATCATAGACGGCAAAAGCGAAACCCGGCAGCTCTACCGCGTCTGAGATTTCGACCGGGCCTTTGGCATCGACGGTCATCGGGTTGCCGCCTGTTGCCTGGCCGTTCTCGAAGAAGTTGACGGCTTGAGTGACCGTGCTGATCGTGTCAGCGATCGCCGGCATCGCTGCAAAGGAAAGTGCGGCACTGGTCAGGAAGGCTGCGGCAAGTGTGGTCTTGCTATGTGTCATCTTGGTTTCTCCTGTTGGATGAAAAGTGTCGTCCGCTGACCGCAGGCTTAGCTGCGCCCGTGATAGGCTTGGCTGACGGCAAAGCTGTCTTCAAACCAATGCCAAAGCACGATCTGGCCATCGCGCACCTTGGCGCGCAGCGCGAAAGAGAAGTCACCGATTTCCTTGCCCGAATGCGGCGTGATGCCATTCATCACGCCAAAGACGGCAACCGTATCGCCGGACGCGAACGCATCTGTGTTTTCCCATTTGGTGGTTTGCAGGTTGGCCCCAAAAACGCCAAGGAATTCAAAGATCGCCTCTTTGCCTTTTGTCTCCCCGATCCAAGGCAAGGTCGTGTCGCCTTCGTTGTGCCAGACCATATCATCGGCCATCAAAGGTGACATTGCATCCGGGCCTTCGTTCATTGCGGCCATAAACGCCATGACGGTGTCAAAGCTTGCTTGGCTTGTTTCGTCCATTTCCTGTGCTCCTACTTGGGTTGCGAGGATCAGCGCTAAAGCGGTGCCAATCGAGGTTTTCATCAGTGTTCTGCGATTCATTTGGTTCACTCCTTTTCGAAAAGGGTCTGGGCGGACTGAGCTGGTCATTTCGAGGGTATCTGCCAATCCAGTATGGGGTTTTCACGAAAGGCGAAGCGTTCCAGATGGCTGGTCACGATCCGCACAACATCATCGAGCTGGGGCTGGTCGTCTGCCACGGCTCGCATTTCAAGCTGGCTGCTGTCCGCCGTCATCTCGCAGCGTCCGAAGGGGAATTTGACCCAGCCCTCGTTACCATCGCACTTGGCCTCGACCTTGTTGCCAAAGTGACTGCAGAGCATCGTGAGGTAACGACTTGCGTTGCCGGTTTGGAAGGAAGCGAGCGCTTTCAAAGACATGTTCTCCAGTTGTTAAGGAGAACGTATTGAGGGTTGATTGTTATTCCTATGCACTCATTTCAGAAGACATAGTTCGGATCAGCGGATCAATGAGCGATGCCCTATGGATCAAGACTCAGGTCGATCGTGATCATGTCTTGATTGTCGGC
>CALAIJ010000097.1 GCA_937923365.1 uncultured Sulfitobacter sp. | reverse complement strand
CGTTCTCGATCGGGATATCGACCTTGCGACCCGTCGGAGAGATCATCCGCGCTGTGTTGATCTTGGCCACCATCTGCGCGTCGGGCAGATCAAAGTCAGCCACCAGACGTGGCGGGATCGCGCCACCACAGGGTTTGATGCGGCCTGCGCGGTCCAGCAAGGCAACCTTGAAGCCCGAGCGCGCGAGGTCTTCTGCTGCGATGGCACCTGACGGGCCACCCCCGATTACGACGACGTCAAACATATCTATTCTCCCGGAACGACAGCGCCCAGCGACGCAGGCTTGTGTTGCATGATGCGCATGGCCATCACGGCGGCGGCCATGAAAAGAAGCGCTTCGATAATGAATACGGTACCAAAGGCGGTCGCGTCGGGTTGCAGCCCGCGCATGATGTCCACCAACGCCGCCCCTGTCAGACCGCCAAAGCCTGCGGCAATGGCTTGGGCCGCGCCCCAAAGCCCCATGCGGGTGCCTTCACGGCGGCCACGACCTTCGGCGGCCAGCGCCATCATCGATCCGATGGCGGCCACAGCAAACATCCCGTTAAAGAAACCCAAGGTGATGGTCAGCGGTACAAGACCAACCGGGATCACGCCCAGGCCCGCCATCGCGATCATGCAAAGGGCGGCCGCAGACCCCAGACATCCCGCGATCACCCAAGTGCGCAGACTGCCCTTTTTCAGGCCCGTCGCCATGATGCCCACGATCAGCATGCCAACAAAGACACCGCCGTTTTGCGCACCACTAAGCGAGGTGGATTGACCCACGCTAAAGTCGAAGACAAGGCCTGCGAAGGGCTCGAGGATCAGTTCCTGCATGAAGTAGGCATTCATCGACAGGAACACGAACAGGGTAAAGTTGCGCGCGCGCCGCTCTGCCCAAATCTCGCGCAGGCCCTGCATGAAGGGCATCGTGTCGGGCTCTCGGGTGGCGGTGACGCGGGCTTCGATGCCTGCCACGGCCACAATTGCCAGCAAAGTCGCAAGGGTCACGACAACGGCCACAACTTTCAGTAAGCGCGCAGGTGAATAGGGATCAAGGAAGCTGCCCGCCACACCCGCCGTCATCGCGATGCCAAAGATCATCATCAGCCAAGTGATTGTCGCTGCTGCCGCACGGCGGTCAGGTGCCGTTGCGGTCGCAAGCAGTGCCAGCAAAGAGGTGCCAGATGCGCCCACGCCCACGCCGATTACGGCATAAGAAATCACCGACAGGGCAAGCCCCTGCCAGAACGCGCCAACCTCAAACAAGGTTACGGCAACAGCAGCGCCAAAGCCGCCAAGGGCCAGCACAACCATGCCGCCCAGAATCCAGCGCGTCCGGTGCCCACCCGTGTCAGAGCTGAACCCCCAACGTGGCCGCGAAAGTTGAATGCCATAGTGCAGACCCACCAAAAGGCCGGGCAGGATCGCGGGCAGGCCAAGCTCCAGCACCATCAGGCGGTTCAGGGTCGAAGTTGTCAGGACCACCACAGCACCCAGCGCCATTTGCACCAGCCCAAGGCGGGCAATCTGTGTCCAGCTCAGCGTCATCCCAACCCCCGCAATGCAAAGGCCGCGATCATCATGCCAGAGACATACAGCATCACGCCCGTCCCGTTATACCAAGGTGCGCGTCCTTCAGGATCGCGCAGCAACACGCGCATCGCAGCCACTTGCGCCACAAGCAGTGCTGCTATGGCCAGCGCATGAAAAGGCCGATCCCACAAGGTCAGTATGACGATGACCGCCACCTGTGGCAGCGCCATGCCCCAGCAAGCAACTTTTGCCGCGCGCTCGGGGCCCAGCGTGACTGGCAAGGAGGAAACGCCCATTTGGGCATCCCCCTCCAGCGCTTTGAAATCGTTGAGGGTCATGATGCCATGCGCCCCAAGACCGTAAAGGATGGCAATCAGGATCGTCTCGCCCGCAGGCGCGCCTGCACTGAGAACCGCAGCGCCTGTCAGCCAAGGTAATGTCTCATAGCTCAGACCGACCAGACCGGGCCCCCACCAGCCGGACCGTTTCAACCGCACAGGTTCAGCGGAATAGGCCCAAGCCGCCAAAACCCCCAGGACTGTCGCGCCAAAACCCCAAGGGCCCAATTGCCACCCGACCAGCAGTGAAAGAGCGGTCATGGCCCAGGCAACCCACAACCCCCAGCGCCCCGGAATGCGGCCCGACGGGATTGGGCGATCGGGCTCATTAATGGCGTCCACATGGCGGTCGCACCAATCGTTTGCGGCCTGTGACATGCCGCAGACAATGGGACCAGCCAGTATGATACCGAGTATCACCAGCGCCCATTGACCACTCAATGCCGCTCCCGAGGCAATAACGCCGCAGACATAGGCCCACATGGGCGGAAACCACGTGATCGGCTTGATCAGGCGCAACAAAGCGCTGGGTTCCGGCAATTTGCGGGTTGGAATGAGGTCACTGGCAGCCATAGTGTAAGTCTAGCCTGACAGATCACGAGTCGACAAGTGTAATGTCAGGATGACGAATAAGGTAATTCTCCGCCCAAAATCAGAAAATCGTGACAATCATTTTACCTTGGACGGAAACGCACTAGGTTACCCTCAGAATCATAGAATGGAGTTACCGTCATGAAAACGATGAGTGTTATCGCAATGACCTTTGGCCTGATGGCAAGCCCGCTGCTGGCGGACGGCCATGCGACAGGGGATGCCGCAGAAGGCGAAAATGTCTTCAAGAAGTGCAAAGCCTGCCATTCCATCGTTGATGGCGAAGGTGAAGTCATCGCCAAAGGCGGACGTAATGGCCCGAACCTTTATGGCATCTACACCCGTGTGGCTGGCACCGAAGAGGAGTTCGGCAAGAAATACGGTAAATCTCTTGTGGCCACTGGCGAGGCCGGACTTGAGTGGAACGAGGCGGATTTCGTGAACTACGTCGCAGACCCGCGTAAATTCCTGCGTGAGTACCTGGACGACAAGAAAGCCAAGTCCAAGATGTCCTTCAAGCTGAAGGATGAAGAGGACGCCGCAAACGTCTGGGCCTATCTTGTATCCGTCGGCCCCGAAGTTGTTGCCGAGGGCGAAGCAGAGACATCTACCGCGTCCGACTGA
The DNA here is from genome assembly GCA_937923365.1 of uncultured Sulfitobacter sp. Taxonomy (GTDB): domain Bacteria; phylum Pseudomonadota; class Alphaproteobacteria; order Rhodobacterales; family Rhodobacteraceae; genus Sulfitobacter. The sequence goes on along the minus strand of CALAIJ010000097.1, from coordinate 1,517 downwards.
TCCGTTTTCCGGACAGGAAATCACCGACGGCAGTCCCATACCGGGGCTGCCGTTTGTTTTTGCGCAGTAAGGTTCCTAAATGTCGCGGGCTGAAACGCGTTCCCACAAGGTATCCACCAATGCGGCGGATTCAGCAAAGTTCTGGCTTTGCGCATCAATGCCCATCAACGACACTTGCTCGCGGCATTCTGCGACGATGTTGCCGCCCACGAAGATCGCAATTTGGGGGTGCGCCATTTGCACCGCCAGCACCAGTCGTGCCAAGGCGGGCAATGCATGTTCGCCAGCAGCTGAAAGGCCCAGCACCAGATGCCCGCTGGATGCAATGCTTTCCATAAGCTCTTCGTGCTCAAGGCCCATTTCAAGATCGATGGTCCAGCCTTTGTCCCGCATCAGATCGGCGGCCATGCGCGCGCCCAGCACGTGGGTCTCGCCCGGAACGGATGCCACAAGGGCGGCCTTGTGCTCGGGCACGGTCGCGATTGGCAAAAGGCGGTTGAGCATGCGCATGATCGCATAGATCCGCCCTGTGCCGATCGTCACGGTGGCAAAGGTTATCTCGTCCGTTTCCCACCACTCACCCAATTGTCTGGCGGCGGGGCCAAGATAGCCCAGCAGCAGCGCCTCGACTGAAACGCCGCGCTTGTGGTGGGCTTCGATCTCAATGGCGGCTGCACGGGGGTCGTCATCAATCAAGGCCCTGCTCAGGCGCGTGACACTATCAGTGCGCGGTGCTGCATCTGCCACACGGCTGGCGAGCTGGCTCAAGACTTCCCGCGCCACGGAGATGACAGCTTCACGCGGCAGCGTTGCCTTGAGCGCAATCAAATCGGCGCTGGTTTGCACGTAGTCCCGGTCGGGCAACAGCGCGGTATTATGATCGTTTGACACAATAGACACCTTCGAGACCAAGAATCCGAGAGCGGCCTATGCCCCCCCTACCGACGCCTAACTGTAGCACGTGATTGCCGGATTACAAAATATCAGCAGAAAAATGTGTTTTATTTCAATATGTTAATGTAAACTTTGCCTGACGCCCAATGTGTACTGAATATCTGACAGCGCGTAAGGTGTTGGTAACGCTGACAGGAATCTGCATTTTCCATTCCCGCAGGGGCTGGGCGATAGACACAGACTGTCACTCTTTGGCAGCGCATCGCTGCCTACTTTGCCTGACAGGTGATTCCTATCCGGCACTATCGTGCATACGCAAGCCTTGTAGCGCCAGCGCATCGGTCAGATTGAACGCACCCATTCCGCCATCAAGTGCTATGTCCTCGCCCTTCATCCAGTGACTTTCAGGCGAAAGGGCAAAGGCCGCGACGTCGGCAATTTCTTCTGCGATTCCTGCGCGCCCCGCCCGTGCGACGTTGCGCGTCATGCGGTCCCCGAAAGCGCGGGCGAAATCGTCCAGAATGCCCGTAGACACCCCGCCCGGAGAAAGCGAGTTCATCCGCAACTCCCGCGCAAAGAGCGCTTCGGTCTCAGCCATCGTCCAAAGGATCACCGCCTCTTTG
>CALAIJ010000096.1 GCA_937923365.1 uncultured Sulfitobacter sp. | reverse complement strand
GCTGGACCCGCATCCGCTCAATCCGTTCAAAAAGCTGGCTTTTGCAGGCGCCTCCAACGCTTGGGCTGCGGCGCCGTCACGCTCAGCCTCGGGGGGAACCTTGCTGGCCAATGATCCTCATTTGGGATTTACCGCGCCCGCCATCTGGTACCTTGCGCGGATGGAGCTTTCCTCGGGCGGTGTGATTGGCGGCAGTGTTCCGGGTATTCCCGCGATCATGACTGGGCGCAGCAATGATCTGGGCTGGGGTCTGACCAGCGCATATGTCGACGACCAGGACGTACATATCGAAGAGCTGAACCCGGAGAACGCCGAAGAATACCGCACCCCCGACGGTTTTGCCCCCTTCGCCAAGCGATCCTCCATCATCAACGTCAAGGATGCTGATCCTGTCACGATCACCTTGCGCTGGACGGAAAACGGTCCGGTGCTGCCGGGTACTCACTACAACTTGAAGTCGATCACGCCGCCGGGGCATGTGACCACCGTCAGCTGGACCGTGCTCAGTGGCAAGGACACCTCGTTGCAGGCAGCGATCGCCCTGATGCGGGCAAAGTCCGTACGTGAGGCCATCGACGCCTCCGCCGACTACATCGCGCCTGCGCAAAACCTCACGCTGGCCGACGCGGAAAACATCGCGATGAAAACAATCGGGGCCATGCCGCGCCGCGATGCCGCGCACCAAAGCCAGGGGCGCATGCCCTCACCGGGGTGGATTTCCGCGAACCGTTGGCAGGGCATGATGCCGTTCGAATCAAATCCGGAATTTGTAGCACCCTCGGGCGGCATTCTGGGCAATACCAACAACAAGACTGTGGACCGCCCCTTCCCCAATCACGTGTCGTTTCTGTGGGGCGATACCCAGCGTGTGCAGCGCTGGCAACGGTTGATGCAAACGCGTCAGGTCCATACCCGCGACAGCTTTATCGAGGCGCAGCTGGACACGGTCAGTTTCACCGCGCGCACCTTGCTGCCATTGATCGGCAAGGAGCTTTGGTTCACCGGAGAGGCCGCACAAGAAGGCACAACGGAGCGGCAACGCCAGCGTGCGCTGATGCTGCTGGCAGGCTGGTCGGGGGAAATGAACGAACACTTGCCTGAGCCGCTGCTCTACAACGCGTGGCTGCGCAGCCTGCAAGCGCGTCTGATCCAGGATGAGCTGGGCCCTTTGGCCGTCGAATTTGACCACGTCCAGCCACTTTTTATCGAACGCGCCTTCAGGGACGTGAAAGGCGCTTCTGTCTGGTGTGACGTCTTGCAGTCCGCCCCCATCGAGACATGCGCCGACATGGCGCGATTGGCGCTGGATGACGCGCTTTTGTGGATCAACGAGACCTACGGCACGAACCTTGAGAGCCTGCGCTGGGGCGATGCGCATCAGGCGACCCATGATCATCAGACCTTGGGGCAAGTGCCTGTGCTGCGGTATTTTATGAACATCCGACAGTCGACCTCTGGCGGCGACAATACCTTGCTGCGCGGGCGCACCAAAGGCACCGACCCCGATCCGTTCCACAACGTGCATGGGGCGGGCTATCGCGGTGTCTATGATTTTGCGGATCCCGACAGTTCGGTGTTCATTAACTCGACAGGGCAATCGGGACATTTCCTATCGCGGCACTATGATGATCTGGCGCAATTGTGGCGCCGCGGTGAATACATCCCCATGTCGCTGGATGCCGATCTGGCCCGCGCTGCGGCCGTTGGCATCACGACGCTGAGGCCCGCAGAGTAATGAACCGTGTGATCCTGTTTAACAAACCCTTCGGGGTGTTGTCGCAGTTCACCGACAAGGGCACCGAAGGAACCAGCCGCCCCACATTGTCCGCTTTCATTGATGAGCCAAAATTCTACCCCGCAGGGCGTTTGGACAAGGACAGCGAAGGGTTGTTGGTACTGACCGACAATGGGGCGTTGCAGGCCCGCATCGCGCATCCCAAGTACAAGCGCCCCAAGACGTACCGTGTGCAGGTCGAAGGCACACCCGACGCCGCAGCCCTCGACGCGTTGCGCAGGGGCGTGGATTTGAAAGACGGCAGAACCGCGCCAGCCGTCGTGACCCAAATCGATACGCCAGAGCCCTTGTGGCCGCGGGACCCGCCTGTCCGGTTCCGCAAGTCTGTCCCGGATGCATGGTTGGAAATCACCATTCGGGAAGGCCGCAACCGTCAGGTGCGGCGTATGACAGCCCATGTAGGGTTGCCAACCTTGCGGCTGATCAGATGGCGTATCGGGGACTGGGCCCTGAACGACCTGCCTTCGGGCGCATGGCGATGGGCCTCCGAGGGCGGCGCTTGATGGGGCTATCAACCACCTCAAATGAAAGCTGACCTATCAAGCAAGATATATCATATATGATATATCAACACTATTTATCTCATTAATATCAGTGCGATACCCACCCAACTCTAGGCAAAGAACCGCACGACCCAAACACCACCCGCCGCAGAGACTGCCGTCAGGCATGTGCCCCAAATCAGGTCGGTCACAACCATCGACCATGCCCAATCCTTCATCACCGCAAGCGATGTAAACTCGTAGGTGCCGTACGCCGCAGCCCCCAACAATGCAGCGTTGCCCAGCACCCAAAAAAGGCTGCGATCCTCGGCCAATGCCGGCGCCGAGACAAACCAGACCAGAACAACCACGTAGAAGGCATAGAAGGCAAAGGCAGGCAGCAGGCGAATATTCTCTAGAAGCAGATGCCCGATGTGACGGTCAAAAACCGGCTTCACGATATAGCCAAGGCCCAGAAAATCGAGCCCGAGAAAAATCGCAAACGTGGCGAGGTACAAAATAACAAGTGTCATGGGGGCAAAACCTTCCTGAGCGGTGTCTGCCCTCTTACCTGTGTCGCGCGCCATAAAAGGCCAGCCGAATACTTCAATTAAAGGCGCTGAAACTGCGCTTCCTGTTTGGCAGACCACCGGACCGTCAGGGCGAACCCGTCCTCTGTCTGATCTTCACTGACCACGACATCTTGCTCAAACAGCCACGCGCGCTTGCGGCCCTCTGCGTAGGGCAGCATGAGTTCTGCTTCCCGCACGGCCCCTTGCAAGGCCACCGCGATGGTTTCCTGCAACCCCTCCAGCCCCTCGCCGGTGATGGCGGAGATGGCCAGAACGTCCTCGTCCCGCTCCGCACGCAGGCGCAACGCCTCTGCGGCGTCCTCGGGCAACAGATCAAGCTTGTTCCAGACCTCGAACGTCCGCACATCCTTGCCGACCCCAAGCGAGGTCAGGATTTCGCGCACGTCAGCGGCCTGCGCATCCGTCTCTTCATGGCTGATGTCGCGCACGTGACAGATGATATCCGCCGCCAACACCTCTTCCAACGTGGCGCGAAAGGCGGCGACCAGTTCCGTGGGCAGGTCCGAGATAAACCCGACCGTATCGCTGAGAATAATCTCTGGGCCGTCAGGCAGCACAAGCGCGCGCATCGTGGGGTCCAGCGTGGCAAAGAGCATATCCTTGGCCATCACATCCGCCCCTGTCAGGCGATTGAACAGCGTGGACTTGCCTGCGTTGGTGTATCCAACCAAAGCAACAATCGGATAAGGGACTTTGGCCCGGGCTGCGCGGTGCAGGGCGCGGGTCTTTACGACTTTCTCAAGCTGGCGGCGCAACCGGACGAGTTGCTCGTCAATCGCACGTCGGTCTGCTTCGATCTGCGTCTCTCCGGGACCACCGACAAAGCCAAGGCCGCCGCGCTGCCGCTCAAGGTGGGTCCATGCCCGCACAAGACGGGTGCGCTGATAGTTGAGGGCGGCCATCTCGACCTGTAACACGCCTTCTCGGGTAGCAGCACGGTCGCTGAAAATCTCGAGGATGAGGCCGGTCCGGTCCAGCAGCTTGACGCCCCAGACTTTCTCCAGATTGCGCTGCTGTACAGGGCTGACAGGGCCATCGACCAAGACCAGTTCGACCTCGTTATCGTGCAGCAGGGTTTTGACTTCGTCGATCTTGCCTTTGCCAAAAAGCTTGCCCGCATCGACACTGCGCAAGGGCACAACCTGCGCACCGACAACGTCCAACGCAGGCAATGCGCGCGCAAGCGATACCGCCTCGGCCAAGGCAGGATCGGGATCGCGGCGGTCGGGGTTGGACCTGATGTCAGGATGCAGGACCCAAGCACGTGTTGTGCGGGGCCCTTCCGTTTCATCGATCTGAAACTGAGTTTTGCTCAAGAAGCGTCTTCGCCCTCGTAGAGGCTGATCGGCTGGCTGGGCATGATGGTCGAAATGGCGTGCTTGTACACAAGCTGGGATTGCCCATCACGACGCAGCAACACGCAGAAATTGTCAAACCAGGTGATGACACCCTGCAACTTCACACCGTTGATCAGAAAAATGGTGACCGGAACTTTGGTCTTGCGCACGTGATTCAGGAACGCATCCTGAAGGTTCTGTCTGTCAGACGCCATTGTTTTTTCTCGCTTTTATTCTTGCTGGCGCCCGCGGATCGGACCCCCCCAAGCGCGACTATGAAACGGTCAAGCTCAAGTTTCCACCCCCAAACGTCGGGTGCCCCCCTGAAAGGGCATGTCCCCGTGTCAGCCAAGCCACAACCCTGCGATCAGGCGCGCCACAAATCAGGTGTCACCAAAGCGATGATGGCAAGGGTTTCCAACCGCCCCAGAACCATCGCGCCACACAAAACCGCCTTGGCGCCAAGACTCAGTTCGATCAGGCGAATGGGGTCCTCCATGGCGTGATCAATCAGCGGGCCCGTGGTCGAGAGCGCAGCTACAGAAAGCACCAGCGCTTCTTCAAAGCTCGCCCCGCTGAGTGCCAGCAGCAAGGTGACACCCGCCAAAGACACCGCGAACAGCATGAAGAATATCCACGCAATGAACGCCCCGTTGCTTTGCAGACGCCTTCCGGCCGTCCCTGCCCCGCTGACCGAATTGGGATGCACCAGACGCTCCATCTCGCGCACGCCGTTGCGGTAAAGGGCAAAGACCCGCAACAGTTTGACGCCCCCCGCTGTGGTCGCCACGCCCCCTCCGATCAGGGCCAGCCCCATCAGGATGATGCCGGGGGTGGTCAGGCCGGACCAGTCCTGTGCGCCCGCCCAGTGCTCTGACACGAAACCGGTGGTGGTCAGGAACGACATGACCGTAAACACAGCGCCCCACAGGGCAGAGGCCGCTTGCGAGAAATTCTCGAACGCGGCCACGTCATAGGCCCCGACCCAGTGCCGCAGGAAAATCGCCAAGGGCACGATGATTACGACAATCAGGCCGATACGAAATTCGGGGTCCGTCAGCAGCCCCCCTTGCGTGGCCGTGACCGTGTCTTGGGAAAACGTCAGCCGCGACAGCGCAAACAACATGAAAAGCAGCATCACCATCTCGCCCGTGACACCAAGCCCTGCATCCTGCGTCCCGCCAATGGACGAGATACCGGAGGTCGCCATGATCGACATCGCATGGCAAATCGCCACAAGCGGCTCCTGCCCGCCAAACAGCTGCAACAGCCACAGCAAAAGCGTCAGGGCCACATAAATCGGCAACAGCGCACGTGTGACCCGCACCAGACGCGCCCTTGGATTGGCGGCGCGGCGCTGGTCACCCGACCCTGCATCGCGACGCCCGGGCTCTGCCTGTGATGTCACCTCGAACCCGCCAAGGTGCAACGGCGCCAAAATGGCCGACGCCGCGATCCACATCAGCAATCCGCCCATCCAGCCCACTTGCGCGCGCCATAAATGCAGCGTCCGCCCCAGCCGTTCGGGGTCTTCAAAGACGGTGGCCCCCGTGGTGGTGATGGCACTGACCATCTCGAAGTACGCATTTACAAACCGTGTGGTGGGCAAGGCCTCGACAAAAGGGATGGCCAGCATCAGCGGCAGAAACACAAATGCCGAGAAAAGCGACATCAAGGGCCCTAGGGCACCATGACGCGGGCTGCGTCCTGCGTGGGCCACAGCAATCATGCTAAACGCGATCACCCCCAGCAATCCGGCATAGAAGAACGCCCGTGCCGCATCCAGTTCGCGCACAGAGACGCCGTAAACTGCCGGCACGATCATCGACGCCGAGAAGATGCCAAACAGCAGCAAGAACAGCGGCAATTGCAGCAAAGACTGGCGGATATAGCTTTCGCGGCTCAACGGCAGGCCTTTTGTGCTTGCGATCCGGGTGCGCCCCCGGGGGTGCCACGATACTTCCGTCAGAAAAGCGCGATTTGCAAGCGCGGATGTCCTCGCATTGGCTGCCATGGATGCCTAGATTGGGTCCATGACCCTGATGATCCTACTCGGCCTGCTGGCCATCGCCGTTTTCTTTGCCCGCCGTGCGTGGCTGCAGCGACAGCAACGCATTGCCTTGCTGGCAACGCCGCTGACCCGCCGCCAGCGCGCGATTGTGCTGCGCGAGGTGCCCCTTGTGCGCAAGCTGCCCCCCGGACTGCGACAGGCCCTTGAGGGCAAGATCAACATCTTTCTAAGCCAAGTCACTTTTCAGGGCTGCGACGGGTTGGACGTCACCGAAGAGATGGAGCTTTCCATCGCGGCCCAAGCCTGCCTTTTGGTGGTGAACGCGGACGCTTGGTATGACCACCTGACCACAGTGATGATCTATCCGGGCGCATTCAAATCCGTGACCAAACGGCACGACGGTTACGTCGTCACCGAAGAGGAAGTCGTGCGTTTGGGCGAAAGCTGGGCCCGCGGGCCTGTGATCTTGTCTTGGCAACACACCCAGCGCGGCGCGCAGGATGCGCAAGACGGGCAAAACGTGGCGTTTCACGAATTTGCCCACCAGATCGATGGCCTCTCTGGGCACACCGATGGCGCGCCCCTGCTGAGCGATGTGCAGGACTACGGCACCTGGGAGCACGTCATTCTGGCCGCTTTCGAGCGGCACGTCGCGCGCACAGAGGCGGGCGAGCGCACCGTGCTGGATGCCTATGGCGCCACCGCCCACGAGGAGTTTTTTGCCGTCGCGGTTGAGGTTTTCTTTGAAAAACCACTGGCGCTGGCGCGGGACGAGCCGGATTTATACGCGCAATTGTCCGACCTGCTGCGGCTTGATCCCAAAAGCTGGGCCTGAGGCCCGCAGCCTTTAGAAAAAGTCGATGGACACCTGCAGCAATTGCTCCACTTGCTGGACGTCTTCGGTCAGGGCAAAAACAGCGATAACATCGCCCTCGTCGATGCGCATTTTTCCCAAAGGACGCACGACCTTGTCGCCTTTGCGCAACATGCCGATCAGCACACCTTCGGGGAAATCAATCTCGCTGACCAGCTTGCCCGCAATAGGAGAGGTCGAGAGCACTTCCGCCTCGATCACTTCGGCCTCTGCGTCGCCAATGGAATAGACCGATCGCACACGCCCGTGCCGGATATGGCGCAGGATCGAGCTGACCGTGGTGGCGCGGGGGTTGATGTAGGCGTCGATACCCAGCGGGGTCATCAGCGGCACCAACGTGGGATCATTGATAAGGGCAATGGTGTAGTCACAGCCTTCCGCCTTGGCGCGCACGCAGGCCAGCATGTTGGTCTTGTCATCGTCCGTCACCGCAAGCATGGCGTCGGCACGGCTGATCCCTGCCTCGGCCAGCAGGGCGGCGTCCAGCCCGTCCCCGTTGAGAACAATGGTACGCTCCAGCGCTTCAGCGGCGCGTTCGGCACATTTGCGGTTTTTCTCGATGATCTTGGTGCGCACCCGCCGTGTGCCACCCTCAAGCGCCTCGGCCACGGTCAGGCCGACGTTGCCGCCGCCGACCATCACGATGCGCTCTTGGGAACTGTTGCGCTTGCCGAAGATCTCCATCGTACGGGCAATGTCATCGCGGTGGGTGAAGACATAGCAACTGTCCCCGACGAACAACTGGTCCTTGGCCTCGGGCGCAAATAATGTCCCGTCACGGCGCACGCCAACCACAACAGCACGCAACGTGCTGAAGAGATCCGTCAACTGCCGCAAAGGCGTGTTCACCACGGGGCATTCTTCCTCGATGGTGATGCCAAGCAAATGCGCCTCACCGTCCATAAAGACTTCGGTGTCAAAGGTTGCGGGCGCAGACAGACGTTGCAAAGCGGCGGCGGCCACTTCCTTTTCAGGGCTGATGACAACATCGATGGGCATGTGATCGCGCCGGTACAGATCGGAATAGATGGCATCCAGATAGCTTTGCGACCTCAGACGCGCGATCTTGCGGTTGATGCCGAAAACGGAATGGGCCACCTGACAGGTGACCATGTTGACCTCATCGGAATGGGTGGCCGCAATAATCATCTCGGCATCGCGCGCGCCTGCACGGTCCAGCACGTCAGGATAGCTGGCAAAACCTGCAACCCCTTGAACATCCAATGTCTCTGTGGCGCGCCGCACAAGGTCACTGTTGCTGTCGACCACAGTCACATCGTTGCGCTCACCGCTCAGATGGCGGGCGATTTGCCAACCAACCTGCCCCGCCCCGCAAATGATCACTTTCATCAAGGCACCTGTTTGCAGCCCTACATCGCTTTCGTGTTAGAGGCCATCATGCGCGTCAAAGCAAGGGTCAATGCCTATAACATCTTGGGGCCCATGAGAGATGGCGCGTCGCCCTCTCCTTTTTCTGGCCAGAATATTCCCGGAGGTTTGGAGGCAGAGCCTCCATTTGGCTTGCCCCTTCGGCAAGCCAATCCCTGCCTTGCTAAATCCATCATGGATTTTGCAGATATCCTCTGGTGCACACGTGTGCATTCCCCTAGCGTTACGCCAGACACCTAGAAAAGAATCTTCCCATGTCCCTCCTCCAAGATGCGAAAACACTCGTGCAGGCGCATTATGCCGCCCTATCTACTGCGACACCTGAAACAAATGTGGATATCCTTGGGACGCATATGGCGCCGGATGCCATTTGGCGTGGCGTACATCCGTTCAACCTGCAAACCGGCCCTGAGGGCGCGGGCATCTTCTGGCAGCCGTTCCTTGAAAGTTTTGACGCCGTGCAGCGCCGTGAGGACATCTTTTTTGCGGGCGAAAACGAGATTGACGGTCAGGTCTCCTGCTGGACCGGCTCGATGGGGCATCTGATGGGACTGTTTGACGCCCCGTTTCTGAACATTCCGCCCACCCGCAAGATTGCAATGCTGCGGTATGCTGAATTCAACCGCGTCGAAAACGGCCAAATCAAGGAAACCGCGTTTTTCTGCGATATCCTGCATCTGATGCGGCAGGCAGGCATCACGCGGTTCCCCAACCAAACCGCAGCCCATCTGGTGCAGCCGGGCCCGCGGACCCACGACGGGATCCTGCTGGCAGAGCATGACCCTGCAGAAGGCGCCAAGACACTCGCCGTGATCAACCGCATGGCAAAGGCGATCACTGCCGCCAACAAGGCGCTCGACACCCACTCCCCGCATGATGAGATGGCGGAGAACTGGCACGAAGACATGCTGTGGTGGGGTCCCGAAGGGATCGGCGCAACGTATACAATTGATCGCTACATCGAACAACATCAGGGGCCGTTCCGGCAACTTATGAAAGACCGCGTGTTCAATGGCCATCTGGCCCGCATCGGCGAGGGAAATTATGGCGGTTTCTTTGGCTGGCCCAACCTGACGCTGACCAACCACAACGGCTATATGGGCATCCCCGGCAACAATATCCGCGCGGACATGCGCGTGGTTGATATGTACCGCCGCGACGGCGACAAACTGGCCGAGAACTGGGTGTTCATCGACATGCTGCACTTCCTGTTGATGCAGGGTGTCGATGTCTTAAGCGACCTTGGCGCCCCCTAAAACGTAGGGAGCGAGGGCCAGCCCGCGCGCTCCCGGGAATATTAGGGCCAGAAAAAGAGCGGGTTAGCCCTCTGCTTCGGCGTCATCGTCTACATGGGCCACGCGGACACCTGCCTTGGCCGATGTGACCACGCCCAGGGACTTGAGCTTGCGGTGCAAGGCCGACCGCTCCATCCCCACAAAGTTCGCCGTGCGGCTGATATTACCGCCAAAACGGTTGATCTGTGTCAGAAGATACTCACGCTCAAAGGCCTCACGTGCCTCGCGCAGCGGCAAGGTCGCCAGCGCACCAGAGAGCACGACGCGGCCATCATCTTCGCCGTTATCTTCTTCACCGGGCAGTTCACGGGCCTCGATCGGGCCCGTGCCGTCGCCCAGAATAAGGACACGCTCGATCAGGTTCTTCAACTGGCGCACATTGCCGGGCCAGATCATCGTTTGCATCAAAGCGACCGCGTCATCGCTCAGGTCTCGCAGCGGCAGGCCTTGGCTGGCGTTGCATTCGGCGATGAAATGCTCTGCCAACAGCGGGATATCTTCGCGGCGATCCTCAAGGGACGGCACGTCGATGGGTACGACATTCAGGCGGTGAAACAGCTCCTCGCGGAAGGTTTCGGCCTTAATAGCGGCGTCCAGGTCCTTGTTTGTACTTGATATGACCCGCAGATCGACGCGCACTTTGTCATTGCCGCCGACGCGGGTGAACTGCTGATCCACCAGCACCCGAAGGATTTTGGATTGGGTCCCAAGTGGCATGTCTGCGACCTCGTCAAAGTAGATAACGCCGCCATGGGCCTGCTCCAGCAGGCCCGGCTCGACGCCCCGCTCCGTCCCTTCACGCCCGAAGAGGACCTCTTCCATGCGGTCAGGCTCTACCCCTGCGCAATTGACCGTGACAAAGGGCGCTGACGCACGGTTGGAATGGGCGTGGATATAGCGCGCGGCCACCTCCTTGCCTGACCCCGCAGGCCCTGTCAGCATGACGCGCCCGTTGGATTTGGTGACCTTGTCAAGTTGCCCGACCAGCCCTTTGAACGCCGCCGATTGCCCCAGCATTTCGGAACTGGACACATCGCGCCGCTTCAGCGTCTGGTTTTCGCGCCGCAGACGAGATGTCTCCATGGCCCGCCGGATGACCACCAGCAACTGGTCAATATTAAAGGGCTTTTCGATGAAATCATATGCACCCTGTTTGATCGCGGCGACCGCAATCTCGATATTGCCGTGGCCCGAGATGATCACCACTGGCACGTCCGGATTGTCGCGTTTGGTGGCCTTGAGGATATCGATCCCGTCCATCCGGCTGTCCTTGAGCCAGATGTCGAGGATCATCAGCGCAGGCGCTTCTTGGTTAATGGCAGCCATCGCGTCATCAGAGTTTCCGGCGAGCCGCGTGGCAAAGCCTTCGTCCTCCAGAATATCTGAAATCAGCTCTCGGATGTCGCGTTCGTCGTCGACGATCAGGATGTCACTCATGGGTCATCTCCACTGTCTGGGGTGCTGGATATGGGGGGTGTTGGCAGGGTGATGATGGCCATCGCCCCGAAATGTGTTTGACCCTTGAAGGGGGCCGCGTTGTCGAGGGTAAGCGTGCCGCCATGTTCCTCGATGATCTTTTTGACGATGGGCAAGCCAAGGCCTGTGCCTTCGCTGCGGGTGGTCACGTAAGGCTCGAACAGCCGCGCGCGGTCTTCCGGCAGGCCGATGCCATTGTCTGCAATCGTGATCCTTGCGCGGGACGCATCTGACGTCAGGGTGACCTGCACTTGCGGCTTCAGATCGTCGGGCGCGCCCTTTTCCTTCAAGGTTTCAATGGCTTCTCCGGCGTTCTTAATCAGGTTTGTAAGCGCCTGAGAGATCATTGTCGCGTCAACTTCGGCCATCACGGGTTCTTTAGGCAGGTCTGCTGTGATCTTGACATCGGGCTGGCCTGCCTGCTGCAGGAACACCGCATCGCGCAACAATTGCGTCAGGTCCTGCGCAGAGGTTTCAGGCTCGGGCATGCGGGCGAATTTGGAGAATTCATCAACAATCCGCCGCAAGTCCCCGGTCTGGCGGATGATAACACCGGTCATCTGGTCCAGCTTCTCGGCGTCCTCGCCTTCCATGTTGCGGCCAAACTTCCGTTTGATCCGCTCAGCGGACAGTTGGATCGGCGTCAGCGGGTTCTTGATCTCATGGGCGATGCGCCGCGCCACGTCGCCCCATGCGGCCATCCGCTGTGCGCTGACCAGATCGGTCACATCGTCAAAGGCCACCACGTAGCCTTCAAGCCGCCCGTCATCGGTGCGGCGCGTGGCCATGCGCACCAGCAGATTTTCCTGCGCGCCCTGGCGGGACACTTTGACCTCGCCCTGCGCCACTTCGCCCGGGCCCTTTGTCAGCGTGTCAAAAAGCGGCGTAAATTCGGGCACCGCCACGGAAAGCGCCAAGGACTGTTGCTCTTCCGACCAGTCCAGCAGGCGCATGGCCGAGCGGTTCACGAAGGTCACGCGGCCTTCGGGGTCCAGCCCCACCACACCGGAGGTCACAGAGGACAGCACCGAATCGAACAGGCGACGACGGCGTTCAATCTGGCGGTTGTTGTCCAGCAAGGTCTCGCGCTGCCCATGCAACTGGCGCGTCATCTGGTTAAAGTAGCGGCCCAGCATCGCGATCTCGTCATCGCCATCTTCTTCGCGAACCCGCACGTTCAGATCACCCGCCCCGACCTGTTGTGCAGCCCCTGTCAGACGGCCTACAGGCCCCGACAGGCGTTCGGCAAACCACAGACCCAGCCAGACCGCCGCAAGGATCAGGATCAGGGCAAATCCGATATAAAGCAGACCAAATTCAAACAAGAGCCGCCCGCGATCCGCCTCAAGCTGCTGATAAAGCCGTGCGGTTTCGGCGGTTTCATCAAGCAAGGACAGGATTTTGCCATCCACATCGCGGCTGACATAGAGATAGCGGTCCAGCGACGCCTGCATCGGCACCAGCGCGCGAAATTCGTTGTTGGGCCAGTCATCAATGATCTGCAGGCCTTCCTCATTGGCCAGTTCAATGTCGGCGGCCGAGGGCGGCTCGTAGTCAAAGAGATATGAGCGCGTGCCACGGGCGCGAATTTGCGCCGTACCATCAATAAGATAGGCTTCGCGCAGCCCGCGCTGGATCTGGCGCTGCCCTTCGCTGAGCAGCTCACTATCGCTCAGTGAAATACCCTGATTGCGCGCCGTGTCCATGCCCCGCGCCAGCGACAGGGCGTCTGCGCGCAGGTCGCTGCGTTGCTGGCTCTCGTAAGCTTGTGCGGCGGTCAGGGAGTTTTCGACGACCCCGCGCACCCGGTCCGAAAACCACCCCTCAAGGCCGACATTGATCGTCAGGCCCGCAAAAACCGCAACGCTGACTGTGGGGATAAGCGCCATCAAGGCAAAGACTCCGGTCAGCCGCAGGTGCAGGCGCGACCCTGCGGATTTCGCCCGCCGTGCAGCCACCAGACGCGCCACCTGCGCCAGCACCAAAGCCGCCACCAGCAGCACATAGACCAGATCAGCCAGCAGGATAAGACGCAGCGCAGGCGTGTTTGACCCTTCCCCCAAGGGCCCAAGAATGAGGTAGGTCGCCAGCGCCAGCAACGGCCCCAGCATCACCACACCGAGGGTCACAAAGGTGCGCACGCGGCGCAAACGCCGTAGACGCCCCAGCCGCTCTAGGGAAAATTTACGTGACAGGGTTGCCACCCGCCGCCCTCACCGATGATGTGATGCGTTTCCGCATCAACCGCCCATTTTTGTGGTCCTGATCCTGCGTGAAGCAAGATGGCCACGGTTATGTGGCGCTTTTACATCATTTTGCGTCCCCGTGTCACCTCTATATCTAGATCGAGTATCTTCTTGCGCAAAGTATTGCGGTTGATGCCCAAAAGATCGGCGCATTTCGCCTGATTTCCGGCCGTCGCGGCAAGCGCAATTTCAATGAGCGGTGCTTCGACTTCGCGCAGGATCCGGGTGTAAAGCCCGGCGGGCGGCAGCACACCACTGTGCAGGTCGAAATAGCGCCGCAAATGCCGCTCCACAGAGGCCCCAAGGCGCTCGGTGCCGGCTTGGGTTTGCAAAGGTTCGGGATGGGGCAGCGTGCCCAGCACATTCTCGGCTTCGGCCAGCGAGATTTCGGAGGCGCGGCTGGTCAGGGTCAACTGGCGCACCACGTGCTCCAGCTGGCGCACGTTTCCAGGCCATGTGTAGTTGGCAAAGAGCTTTGCCGCAGGTGCCGACAAGGTCAGCACCCCGTCGCTGGGCCGCTCCGCCCTGGTCAGGAAATGCTCGGTCAGCAGCGGAATGTCCTCTACCCTGTCGCGTAAGGCGGGCACATTCAGCGTCGCCCCCGAGAGGCGGTAATACAGGTCACTGCGCAGCTTGCCCTGATCCATCGCAGCGGCCAGATCACTTTGACTGGTGGCCAGAAAGCGCGGCGCATCCTCGGATGAAGCATCCATCATCCGGGCAATGCGGGCCTGGACCTCTTGCGGGATATCACCGATTTCATCAATCAGCAGGGTGCCCCCGCGCACCCGGGCCAGCACTTTGGCGGGCCCTTCGATGTCCGCCAGCTCCGCGCCTGTAACGGTGACAAAAGGCAAGGTGCGCCGATCAGAGAAGTCGTGAATGGCCCGCGCAATCAGCGACTTTCCGGTGCCACTTTCGCCCCAGATCAACACGGGCAGATCGGTGTTCATCAATCGCGCCACCACGCGGTACAGCGACTGCATCACAGGGGTCCGCCCGACCATCGGCAGGTCATCGCGGTCTTGTTCCGTGGCGGGGGTGGCCGCACGGGGGCCTGCGCCCTGTTCCAGCGCACGTGCTGTGCGTTTCATCAGATCCGGCAGGTCAAAAGGCTTGGGCAGGTAATCGAACGCGTCGGCTTCGGTTGCCTTGATCGCCGTCATGATCGTGTTCTGGGCAGAGATCACAATGACAGGCAAGTGCGGGCGGTCTTCGGCAATCTTGGGCAACATCTCCAACCCGTTGCCATCCGGCATCATCACATCCGTGATGACCGCATCCCCGCGCCCTTCGGCGACCCAACGCATCAGCGTGGTCAGGCTGGAGGTCGCATGCACTTTGCACCCTGCCCGCGTCAGTGCCTGCGTCAGAACTGTGCGAATGGTGCGGTCATCGTCTGCAACCAGAATGGTGCCGTCCATGGTGTTATCTCCTTAATGCGTGCGATCTGCGCGCGGCAGCGAAATGCGGAAAGTCGTCTTGCCGGGCACGGATGTGACCGAAATCCAGCCGTCATGTTCGGATATGATCTTGGAGACGAGCGCCAGCCCCAGCCCCGTGCCGTTCTCGCGGCCTGACACGAACGGGTCAAAAACATCGTCCTTGATGGCCTCGGGCAGACCCGGACCGTCATCCGTGATCTCGATCTGTAGGGGCAGTGAGTGGCCCGACCCGTCCGCGCGGCGCAGGCGGAAGGAATGCTCAAAGAACGTCCGCAGACGGATCTTGCCGCCGCTCTCGCCTGCCGCTTCGGAGGCATTGCGCAGCAGGTTCAGCACCACTTGCATCAACTGGTCCTTGTCGCCCAAGGCCTGCGGCAAAGACGGGTCGTAGACTTCTTCAATGGTCATCTGGGCACCAAAACCCAGTTGCGCAGAGCGGCGCGCACGATCCAGCACATCGTGAAGATTGACCGCTGCGCGCTCTGGCGTGGTCAGATTGCCGAACTGCTCCACCTGCTCCAGCAGTTTCACGATGCGGCGGCTTTCTGTGACGATCAGGTCAGTCAGTTCCAGATCGTCCGCATGCAGGTTCATCGACAACAATTGTGCCGCACCTGTGATGCCCGCCAGCGGATTCTTGATCTCGTGGGCCAACATCTCTGCCATGCCAATGGCGGACTTGGCGGCGGATTTGACCGTGTGGTTCTGCGTCATGCGTCCCGCAAGTTCACGCGGCGAGATCATCATCAGCATCCGGTCTTCAAACCCTGCCACGGGGGCGATCTGCAAAGCACATTGCAAAGGCGCGCGCATGCCCGAGCCTACGTCCACATCGTTCACAAAAAGCGGTGTCTGCTCGGCGCGGGCGCGGGCAAAGGCCTCCTCCAACGGATAGTCAATTGCCAGCAGGTCCCAGACAGGCGTGCCCCTGATCGTCTTGGTAGAGGCGTTCAGGAACCCTTCGGCGGCGGGATTGATGTCCACAATGGTATCGTCGTCCGCGATCATCACCGCAGGTACGGGCAAGGACGCCCATATGGTTCGATCAGACATCATGCGGCGGCCTGCGCAGGCTCTGATGTCAGCGCGCGGCGCAACAATGCGGGAACTGCCATGGGGTCTTTGCAGGTCAGCACGGCGCGCCGCGGCGCGGGCGGCGTGTCGGCCACATCCATGTACCAGCCCAAATGCTTGCGCGCGACGCGGCTGCCTAGGTCCGTGCCGTAGAAGGCCAGCACATCCGCATAATGCCCTTCCGCCATAT
>CALAIJ010000095.1 GCA_937923365.1 uncultured Sulfitobacter sp. | reverse complement strand
GACCCTGCCTCGATCAGCGTGGATTTGATGCCGTGGCGCGCCAGCGTCAGGGCGGCAATCATCCCGATAGGGCCCGCGCCGACGATCGCTACAGAGGCCTTTTTTGGCAGCCCTTCTCGGGTGGGGGCGTCAAACTGGGGGTAATCAAAGTAGAGCGATTCCCACTGACCCTTGCCTGCTGGTTTCATGTGCTCGGCATCCCCCATGCGCGAATGTTTTATGCGCCAAGGTTACACGGGTCCACAGCTGCCCGAAAGCCTCAGACGCATCACGTGTTGTGGCCCCGCATCGCCATGCGGCCATTCCTTGCCCGTGTGCTCAAACCCGCCGTTCAGATAGGCTTTGATCGCCGCCGGATTGATCTTGTTCACTGTCAGATAGAGCGTTTTTGATGTCGGGTAGTGTTGCGCCAGATAGGTG
The DNA here is from genome assembly GCA_937923365.1 of uncultured Sulfitobacter sp. Lineage (GTDB taxonomy): Bacteria > Pseudomonadota > Alphaproteobacteria > Rhodobacterales > Rhodobacteraceae > Sulfitobacter. Next base: position 4,963 of record CALAIJ010000095.1, on the reverse strand, counting down.
GGCAAGGCGCGGACCGCACGGGTGGCGATGCCCTGACCGTGATGACCGCTGTCGATGATAAAGGCGCGCAATCCAAGCGCGCCTTGCGGCGCAAATGGATAGCGCGCGGGATATCCACGGTCTATCTTAAAGAAGCCAACGGCCTCGTTTCCCGAAAATATGCCATGAAAATCAACGCCCTCTTCGGCGGCGTCAAATGCCTCTCGGACAGTTCCGGCAAATACTTCGTGCCCCGGTGCGACGGTGACACCTGCGACCTTGGCGAAATCGGACGGCCCCAAAGGGGCCAGCGCGAGGTCTGTCACCCCTCCATCGCTTCCAATTCATCAATGAAGCCCGAGATCATGCTCAGACCTTTGTCCCAGAACGCGGGGTCGCTGGCGTCCAGTCCGAAGGGGGCCAACAGCTCTTTGTGATGCTTGGAGCCGCCCGCTTTGAGCATGTCAAAGTACTTTTCCTCAAAGCCTTCGCCGCCTTCTGCGTAGACGGCATAAAGCGCGTTCACGAGGCCATCGCCGAAGGCATAGGCGTAGACGTAGAAGGGCGAGTGGACGAAGTGGGGGATGTAGGCCCAGAAGGTCTCGTACCCGTCCATGAATTCAAAGGCGGGCCCAAGGGATTCTGCCTGTACGGACATCCACAGGGCGTTGATATCATCGGGCGTCAACTCTCCGCCGCGCCGCGCATCATGCAGTTTACATTCGAAGTCGTAGAAGGCGATCTGTCGGACGACCGTGTTGATCATATCCTCGACCTTGCCTGCCAGCAGCACCTTGCGTTGCGCGTCGGTCTTGGCCCCGTCCAGCATTTTGCGGAAAGTCAGCATTTCGCCAAAGACGGATGCTGTTTCGGCCAAGGTCAGCGGCGTGGAGGACAGCATCTCACCTTGTTCTGCGGCCAGCACCTGATGCACGCCGTGGCCCAATTCATGCGCCAATGTCATGACATCACGAGGTTTTCCCAAGTAGTTGAGCATCACATAGGGGTGCACATCCGTCACCGTGGGGTGGGCAAATGCGCCGGGCGCTTTGCCGGGTTTCACCCCTGCGTCGATCCAGCCTTTGCGAAAAAACGGCTCTGCCAGTTCGCCCATGCGCGGGTCGAAAGCATTGTAGGCTTCCATCACGGTCTTTTCGGCTTGCGCCCAGTCAACAACACGCGGGTCTTCCAGCGGCAGGGGGGCATTGCGGTCCCAGACCTGCATGACGTCGAGCCCCAGCCACTTTCGCTTCAGCTCGTAATAACGGTGGCTCAGCTTGGGGTAGGCTTTGACCACGGCATTGCGCAGGGCCTCGACCACTTCAGGCTCGACCTGATTGGAGAGGTGACGGCCCATTTGCGGCGTCTCCATCCCGCGCCAACGGTCGATGATCTCTTTTTCCTTGGCTTGCGTATTGTGAACACGGGCGAAGGTCTTGATATTGCTTTGGAAAACATCAGCCAATTCGCGTGATGCCGCCTCTCGATTGTCGCGGTTGGGGTCGGTCAGCAGGTTCAGGGTGCCTTCGATGTTCAGCGTCTCGCCGTTCACGTCGAATTGCAGACCTGCGATGGTCTCGTCGAACATCCGCTCCCATGCGTCGCCGACGACACCCAGATCGTGCAGGAATTTTTCCAACTCGTCGCTCAACTGGTAGGGCTTCATCGCACGCACGCGATCGAAGATGGGTTTGTAGCGGGCCAAATCGGCGTTGCGGGCATAAAGCCCGTCCAGGTGGTCATCGTCCAAGCGATTGATCTCAAGCGTGAAAAACACCAATGGGGTGGTGAAATTGGTGATCTTTTCCTGATGGTCGGACATGAATTTGGCGCGGCCAGCATCGGTTGTCAGTTGGTAATACCGCAAGCCCGCGTAAGACATGATGCGGCCGGCGATCTGGTTGATTTTCTCGTTGTGCAGCACGCAGTCCAGCAGCCCTTCGGCGTCAAGACCCGCCAGTTTGCCTTCGTAGTCCGCGGCGAAAGAGGCGCAGGCCTGCTCCAGCCAGTCCAGATCGCGCTTCAGCTCGGGCGCATCCTCGCCTGCGTAAAGGTCGCTCAGGTCCCATTCGGGCAGGTCGCCAAAGTCATTCTTGCCACCATTGGCATTGGCATCGCGGACGGGAAAAGGAAGCTGGAACATCGGGACCTCATGTTTGTTTCCCCCTACCTAAGACGGCGCGGGCGGCGGGACAAGCACCGCTCAACCATAGATGCGGAGCATTTCATTCAGATCGTCCAGCGTATTGGCCTCGGACAGGGATTTATCGTGGCGCCAGCGCAACATACGCGGGAATCTTAAAGCGACTCCCGATTTGTGCCGCGGGCTTTTCTGGATGCCTTCAAAGGCGATCTCGAACACATGATACGGGGTGACCTGGCGCACAGGGCCAAAGCGCTGGAGGGTGTTTTTGCGCACCCACGCCGTGATCTGGCGGAATTCTGCGTCAGTCAGGCCGGAATAGGCCTTGGTGAAGGGCACAAGATCCTCGCCATTGCGGACCGCAAAGGTGAAATCCGTGAACAGGTTCGCCCGCCGTCCCGATCCCGCTTGAGCATAGATCATGACCGCGTCGATGGTCAGCGGATCCAGTTTCCACTTCCACCAATCCCCCTTCTTGCGGCCTGACCTATAGGTGCTGTCGCCGCGCTTCAGCATCAGCCCTTCGGCATGGGCCTCACGTGCGTTGTCGCGGTAGGTGGCCAGATCGTCCCAACTGGTGAAGGCGATTTGCGGCGACAGCTTGATCGGCGCTTCGGGGGGCAGGTTTGCGCAGGCTGCCTCCAGCAAAGCGCGGCGTTCTGAGAAGGGGCGATCGCGTATATCCTTGCCGTGCCATTCCAGCAGGTCATAGGCGTGCAAGACAACGGGCGCTTCGGTCAGCAACTTCTTCGGCACCGTCTTGCGCCCGATGCGTGCCTGTAAAGCGTTGAAAGAGGAGGGATTTTTAGCGCCATCTTGCCAGACCAGCAATTCGCCATCCAGGACGGTGCCGCTGGGAAGATGGTCAATTGCGCGGGCCAGTTCGGGGAAGCGGTCGGTCATCAGCTCTTCGCCGCGTGACCAGACAAAATGGCTGCCATCACGCAAGATTAGCTGGCCACGGATGCCGTCCCATTTCCATTCAGCGCGCCACTCGCGCGGGTCTCCCAACGCGGCGGGCGCGTCATCCAGCCCGTAAGCCAGATAAAAAGGATAGGGACGCGAGGCATCTGCCGTAGGGTCGTCCGCCTCAATCAACGCGTGCCATGTGGTGTCATCGGGGTGCCAGTTGCCCATCAGTCGGTGGGCCAGTTCGGTTTCCGGCTTGCCCGTTGCCTGGGACAGTGCCCGCGTCATCAGTTTCTGGCTGACGCCCACACGGAAGCCGCCTGTAATCAGCTTGTTGAACAAGAACCGCTCCGCGCCGCCCAAGCTTTGCCAAGCCCGTAGCACAAAGCGCTTCCGTTCAGAATCGTCCACATCAGCAAGGCCGCGTAAGGCGTTGATCCATTGCGACAGATCGCGGTTATCCACAGAGGCATTCGGGGGCAGGACCAAGGCAATCGTCTCGGCCAGATCACCAACAATGGCATAACTTTCTTCAAACAGCCAAAGCGGGATGTCCGCCATTTCAGCGGCCCATTCACGCAGGCGCGTTGTGGTGACAGCCCTCTTTGGACGGCGGCCGGAGAAAAGTGCGACGGTCCAAAGCTTGTCTTCTTCGCTGGCGGTATTGAAATAGGCAGCAAGTGCGGCAACTTTGACCGTGGTCTTAGTGCTTTGATCGACGGCTGTGAAAAGGGTGGCGAAATCCTTCATGCCGCATCCCCGGTATCAAGGGATTCCCCTTCGAATTGAGTGGGCACAACGCAGGCGTTCCATCCGGCCTCATTCAAGTGTCGCGTGAAGACATCTGTGTAACCATGGGTTACGTATATATTTTCCGCCTCTGTGGCCTTGATGGCAGACAGCAGCCCGGGCCAGTCCGCATGATCGGAAATGACAAAGCCTCGGTCGCCGGCACGTCGCCTGCGCACTCCGCGCAGGGCCATCCAGCCTGAGGCAAAAGCGGTTTCCTGCGGGCCGAACCGTCGTGCCCATTTGCTGCCCAAAGCGGAGGGCGGACACAGGACCAGTGCACCGGGATGATCCTTGGGGGCAAGCTCTGCCGTGGCGTGGACTGTTTCGGGCAGCAAGACACCCTGTTCGCGCAAGACGTTGTTGGTTGCCTCGACAGCGCCATGGGTCAGGATCGGGCCGATGTCCGGGTTCAGCATTGTCATCAAGCGCTGCGCCTTGCCCAAGGCGTAGGCGCCCAAAAACGCGGTCTTGCCCGCAGCGGCGCAGCCTGCCCACCAATCGTTGATCTGGGCTGCCACGTCCGCTTGAGGGGCCCAGCGGAAGACGGGTAGGCCAAAGGTGCTTTCGGTAATGAAATGGTGGCATTTCACGGGGGCGAAAGGTTCTGACAGGCCATCATCCTCGATCTTGTAATCACCGGAGGCGACCCAAACCTCGCCGCCCACGGCCACTCTGATCTGGGCAGAGCCGGGCACGTGGCCCGCAGGATGAAAGGATACCTCTGCATCGCCGATACGTTGCACCACACCAAAGCCTATCCCCGTTGCATCAATATCCCCCAGACGGTGGCGCATGACGGGCAGGGCGGCATCGGTTGCCAGATAGCTGCCCATGCCGGAACGCGCGTGGTCGGCATGGCCATGGGTGATCAGGGCACGCGGCACCGGCCGCCAGGGATCGATGTAGAAATCGCCTGCGGGGCAATAAATCCCGCGGTCGGTGAAGGTGAGGACGTCTGTCATGAGAACAAACATAGATCATTTGGTGCATCGGCAAATGGTTAATGGGCGGGATTTTCCCGGAATTTGTATATGTTTGGCGTACAGGCCGCGTACATACGTTGTACGTACAGGATGCTGTCGCCGTTCTGGTTAGCGCCGCGTGCGGGTTAACGGGGTGTGAATGGGCGTCTGGAGGCTG